>NZ_JBGOOI010000012.1:0-94687 GCF_041439605.1 Vibrio sp. 1F169
AAAAAAGAGACATTTTAACTTTGCTAAAAAGTGACATTACAACTTTGCGCCTACACTCTTAGTGCGTATTATGTACGTTATGTTAAATTGAGTTTGGTGTTTATAAGGCAGGTATCTTTATGCGATGCCCTGCCTTTATGTTGTATCGGTACTCTCTGAATTCTACTGTGTATTTAACCAGAGTGGCTATTTACCATAAAATACCTAATAACCAGTGATAATAATCTTCGATTTTACCCCTGGCATTAGTTAGAGCTTAACCGCCAGCAAATTTAACTTTGTAGCCTTTCTTTTCAAGATGCGCTTTGAGCTTGTCACGAGCGTCGCCTTGAATCTCGATGTTGCCATCTTTTACTGAGCCGCCACAGCCACATACTTTTTTCAGTTCCGCAGCCATGAGTTTTAATGGTGCGTCATCTAGGTCTAAGCCTGTTACGATAGAAACGCCTTTACCTTTACGGCCTTTTGTTTCTTTTTGGATTCGAACAATACCATCGCCTTTAGGGCGCTGGATTTTCTCTTCTTCAGGTTTAATACGACCTGTTTCAGTTGAATATACTAGGCTCATAATTTTACTTCTTTTGCTGTGCTGCTTTTTGTTTTGCGAGTAAGAAAGCCTCTATATGACGCTGGATTGCAATCTTGCCACCTTTAATTAGGCGCCCGTTAAACATGCAATACCAAGCGTTAGGCTCACCGCTATCATTTTTAATTTGGTAACCATGGAAGTTTTCAGCTAAGCCACCACCAGACGCCCTCGACTTGTTTAACGCTGTGAATTCTTTCGGGTCAATAAGGGTCGCAGTATCAATCCACCAATCAATACTCTTTTTCACAGCAGGTAAATTACCTTGAATAATGTTGTTTTTTAGCTTGGCACGCCAAACGGTGTTGTTTGCATCCGCTGATTGTAGAGGAACGCCTCGGTAAACTGAATTTGCCATATCCATTGATCATCGTTTTGTTTTCATTACGTTAATCATAAGTATACTTCTAATGATATCAAGCATAATATGGCAAAAACACCTGTTGAGGTACGGTAATTTGAGAAAAAAAGTCCCTATTTTATCGGACTCTGTGATAATTAATTCATTTGTTGAAAAATTAAACAGCCACGCGACAATTGAAATTATAGATGAGTTAACAGGATATCAGTACTCTCGAAACTCCTTGTTGGGTATCTCCAGTGATTGGAATCGCTACCATGCATTCTGTACTAAAAATCGTATTAACACACTTCCAGCATCCATCACTGCTGTTCGGCGTTTTCTTGAGACTGAATCCAGTGAAAGAAAATTCGCGTCTTTGAAACGTTACACTGCAACACTTAGCTTGTTGCATACTGTGTTGAGCTTTGCTAACCCAATCAAGCATAGGCAAGTTCGTTTTACCCTGCTCCACTTGCAATCTCGAATGGCTGGCGACGCTAAACAAACCAATGCCATGACATCCGCACACCTCACAGAGTTAAACACGTTACTTTCCCATGAGAAATCGAGCTTAAAAGAGATCAGAGATATCGCGATTTATAATGTGATGTTCGAGTGTGCTTTAAAGCGGTCTGAACTAAAGGCGTTGTCGATGGATAATGTGGAGAGCGTTGAGAATGACTACCAGATTACAATAAAAGGTTCAGTGTATAGGCTATCGCGAGTAGCAAGCGCCGCACTTGAGCGTTGGTTTTCGTTTACCGGAACACAAGACGAGTTGCCTGTATTTCGTGCGATAGATAAACATGAAAATATCAGTCTGCAAGCTTTAGATGATTCGTCGATCTACAGAATATTGAGAAGAGCAAGTGACTTACTTCAATTGGCTGACAACCACCATTTCTCCGGGAACTCTATTCGTGTAGGTGCCGCACAAGAACTATCGAAACAAGGCCTTAAGGTGAGAGAAATTCAAGATTTTGGTCGTTGGCTCAGCCCTGCAATGCCTGCGCAATATGTGGGTTATTCGGGTACCTCTGAGAGTGAGAAGATGAAGTTTAAAGCACTAATCCCTTGGCAATGAGCTGATGGCTTTGTTAAGAGGCGGCTTGTTTATCTACGGTTTTTTTATAGGCAGATTGTTAAGTCAATCAACTGACTTTGCAAACCAAAAGCTTCCGACTTAAAAACAAATAGCGCCTTGGTAGATAAGCTCAAGTCGCTATTTGTTATCTAATGAGTTATATAAAACGGCTAAGATATTTTGGGTGAACTAAAAAATGCTTGTTCTCACGCAGTTTTCTAAGAACTGGCTGAATTTGTGGCCGTCATGTTCAACCATTTTTGGGAACATGGAAATTGGCGTCATACCTGGGAAGGTATTCACTTCGTTCAGGTAGATCTCATTGTCTTGTGTTAAGAAGAAATCGATACGAGACAAGTGACGAAGCTTCATCTGCGTGAATACCTTGCGGGCGCTGTCTGCAATCAATTCACGCTGTTCATCGGTTAAGTTAGTTGCTTCAACTTCAGTAATTGAGTGGCTGTCTGCACTGTACTTCTCTTCGTAAGAGTAAAATGCGCCATTAGGTGCAATCACCTCGCCTGGCTTGCTTATCTGTAGCTCGCCATCGATTTCATAAGCGGCAACTTCTAGCTCTCTTGGCACCACGGATTTCTCAATAAGCACTTGATCAGAGAAGGTAAATGCCTTGTTGATTGCTCCGCTTAATTCTTCTGCTTGATTGACTTGGTAACAGCCAACGGAAGATCCCTGACGAGCCGCTTTGACGAACACTTTCCCCCAACTTTCAAAGGCTTGTGTCGCCTGTGCATGAGCTAGTTCAGTGTTGTCGGATAAGAACAGATAAGGCGTATTTGGGATACCCAGAGCGTCGTACCAAAGTTTTGATGTGATTTTATTGAAGCTGTTGTTGCTTGCTTCAGAACCACAACCTAGGTACGGAATCTTAGCCATTTCAAACAGTGATTGAATGTCACCTGTTTCGCCCGGGAAACCATGAATACATGGAACAATGAAATCGACTTTTGATTCTAAGTTGTCGCCACGTAAGGTTTGATCGTTAATATCAAGATAAACCAACTCACCAGAATCAAGACACCAGCCTTCGTTTTTAATTTCAACTCTCACAACGTTAAAATCTGCAACGCTATTAAGTTGTTCAAAAAGGTAATTGGCTGAAACGATCGACACTTCATGCTCTGAAGATCCACCGCCGCAAAGTAGAAGGATGTTTGTGGTGTTCATGGGTAAATTCGGTCCTTGAAACTAGGAATACTGACTTCAATGATAAACAAAAGTCGAAATAGGTACAGTGTTTTGAATGCTAAAATCGTCATCTAAGGAGTGAGCGATTAACTATTAAACAAAACTAACCGTCATAAAACAAAAGAAGGAGCATTTGCTCCTTCTTTATGATTTAAAACTTAGTTTAACTTGTTAAGCGTTGGGTATTCAGAGTTCTTGATATCATCAATGCTCTTAACGAATGGCTTTAAGTTTTGAAAACTGCTCGGCAAAGATGAAATCGCCTTTTTAGCGTCTAAGCGTGTCGCGTAGTCACCGTAAAGTACAGTGAACCACTTCGTGCCGTTAACCATTTTGTAGTTTTCCCAAATTGGCTGGGAAGTGGTTGGTAGCATTTTTACAAAAGAATCGACTTTGGCTTGGCTGCCAACAGCAACAACTTGAACTGTGTAACCAAAGCGTTGGTTCATGTCTTGTTGCTTCTTGGTTGGAGCTGTAATTGTTGCAACCGGCTTAGCTCTAGTCGTGTGAGTGATTTTTTGTTCTACAGGTGTGGTTCTGACAACGTTGACCACGTTCTCTTCAACAACGGCAGTCTGCTCAGATTGAGATACAACTGGAGCTTCAACTTTAGCCGTTTTGAACTCTTCTTGATAGCTATCTGACGTTACATTGGTAACGTAGTTGTCAGATACACATGCAGCCAAGAGCAGTGGCAAAGTCACAATTGCAAGTTTTTTCATGGAAAGCTCTATATCCTTAATAATAATTACTATAAATCATGCCGATACGTCGGTTTAGAATCAAGTTAACTTTGAGATTATACACCATTAGTGGGTGACCTATTTCACAAACTTTATGCAGTGTCTGCTTATTCATCTTAATTCGGTGAATTTGCCATCAACCCGTGAATGAAAAGTAAGTTACGATGAACTTACGTGCATTGCTAGGATATGTCTATGAATCATCTTGATCCCCTACTTAAACCCCGTTCAATCGCTGTTGTTGGTGCATCTCAACGAGAAACGCGTGCAGGATATATCGTCATGAACAATCTGTTACACGGGGATTTTAAAGGTGCGGTGATGCCGGTAACACCAAAATACGATTCTGTCGCAGGCGTCCTCTCTTACAAAAACATCTTGTCGCTACCTATCGTGCCTGACCTTGCTATTTTGTGCACTAATGCGACACGCAATGTGGCTATTTTTGAAGAGTTGGCCGAGAAAGGTATCGCTTCCGTCATTGTGCTCTCCTCCGACATGCAACAGCAAAGTGATAGCGGTGAAACGTTTGATGAGAGATGTATTGCAATAGCCAAAGCAAACAATATTCGGGTACTTGGTTCCAATAGCTTGGGAGTTATTGTCCCGTGGTTAAATTTGAATGCCTCTTTTTCTCCGGTGACGGCGCTGCCAGGTAAAATCGCCTTTGTTTCTCAATCCGCTGCAGTGTGTACAACGATTCTAGATTGGGCGAACGATAAAGAGATCGGCTTCTCGGCGTTTATCTCGATAGGTAATGGCAGTGACATAGAATTCTCAGAGCTGTTGGATTATCTGAGTACCGACTCTCACACCGAAGCAATATTGCTTTATGTTGATAGTATTAAAGATGCGAGGCGCTTTATCTCTGCTGCGCGTGCTGCGTCACGTAATAGACGAATTCTAGTGTTAAAAGGCGGGCGAACCGCTAAAGGCCGGGCGGCGGCCATGCTACATACTGGCGGTGCCGATACGTTAGATATTATCTATGACTCAGCGATCCGACGCAGCGGCATGTTGCGAGTTAAGAACTTACATGAACTGTTTGCAGCGGTAGAGACTCTGACTCATTCAGTACCACTACGTGGAGAGCGCTTGGCTATTGTGACCAATGGGGGCGGCCCAGCGATCATGGCGGTGGATACCCTTTTTGACCGTGGTGGTAAACTTGCCGAGTTTTCTGAAGATACGCTAGAGAAACTCAATAAGGTTTTGCCATTGAGTTGGTCTCAGAGTAATCCAATCGATATTGTTGGTGACGCCGGTGAGCAACGTTATATCGATACGATAAACATCTTGTTAGATGGTGATGAAGCGGATGCGATTCTTATCATGCACAGCCCTTCTGCGATCGCACATTCAGCTAAAACAGCTGAACGAATTATTGAAGCCATTAAAAAGCATCCTCGCCACAAGCGATTTAACATTCTAACGAATTGGTCTGGTGAGCTAACAGCAAAGCCAGCACGAAAGTTGTTTACCGAAGCGGGTTTCCCAACCTATCGAACACCTGAAAGTTCAGTAGTCGCATTCATGCACTTGGTCGAGTACAGACGTAACCAACGTCAGTTAATGGAAACGCCAACCACGGCAGAAAAAGTCCATATTGAAGATCTAGCAGATGCAAAAAATTGGATAGAACGACAACTACTGGATAAAGACACAGTTAGCCTTGATACGCATCAAAATAGCCAATTTTTCAAGCACTTCAACCTAGATGTATTACCAACTTGGATAGCTTCTGACCCAAGTGAAGCGGTACATATTGCCGAAACGATTGGTTACCCAGTCGCAGTTAAACTACGTTCGCCAGACATTGCACATAAGTCGGACGTGCAAGGAGTCATGCTTAATTTAAGAAACAGCAATGAAGTCGCCAATGCGGCTCAGGCGATTCTCGATCGCTCTCAACTGTCGTTCCCTACTGCGCATATTCATGGCTTGTTAATTCAAGGAATGGCCAAACTCGCCGGCGGGCAGGAGCTACGTGTAAAAGTGACAACGGACGAAACCTTTGGTCCTATCATTTTACTTGGTCAAGGAGGTTCTGAATGGGATGAATCCATTGACGCTGCTGCAGCCTTTCCACCACTCAATATGACACTGGCGCGTTACTTGATCATTCGAGCGATAAAAAGCGGCAAGATTCGTCTGCAAAAACTACCTAACCCGATTGATATTGAAGGTCTCTCTGAATTGTTGGTGCGTATATCTCAGATGGTAGTAGATTGCCCTGAAATACATGATTTGGATATCCATCCAGTACTGGCCAACGGAGACAAGTTCACGATATTAGATGCCGATATCATCTTGAAAGCATACCAAGGCGATCCTCAAGAACGTCTTGCGATTCGCCCTTATCCAGTCGAATTGGAAGAGAATATCGTACTTAAGGACGGCACTGAGGTGTTGTTACGCCCGCTCCTTCCTGAAGACGAGCCGCTTCATGCTGATTTTATTCATCGTGTATCCAAAGAAGACCTTTACAAGCGTTTCTTTAGTGATGTGGGTGAATTCAATCATGAGGCGTTGGCTAACTTTACTCAGATTGACTTTGATAGAGAAATTGCATTTGTGGTCGTTCGAAAGGAACAAGGCGTACCCGCGATTATTGGCGTATCGAGAGCGCTGATTAACCCAGAGAACACCGATGCAGAGTTTGCTATTCTGATACGTTCCGATCTGAAAGGCGTCGGATTAGGTCGCATTTTGATGACTAAGGTTATTGACTACTGTCGTACAAAGCAGACCAAGCAGATGTCGGGTATGACGATGCCGACCAACCGAGGGATGCTGACACTAGCCCAGAAGTTGGGCTTCGAGCTAGATATCAGTTTTGAAGACGGCACTGCAGATATGGTGTTGCCGTTACTTTAACGCCCATGTTTTTTTTAGGTGTTGAATACACCAAGACTTGGCGTCGCCCATTTTGTTACGTCGCCAAGCCATTACGATGTCGATAAGCTGTGGTTCGGTACCCGAAATCTGTTGTAGAACGCCAGATTCAATCAAAGGTTTAGCTACACTATTCGGTAAGGTGCCGATCCCTAACCCTGCAGTTAGAGCCTCTACCTTGGCTGGGAAGCTTGTTACGGTTAAACGTGGCTGCTTTTCTAGAATATTGATGCTTAATGCAGGTTGGTCACGCGCTGTATCTGCAATTGCGATAACCCTGTAACTTTCTCTCGCCTTTTGGTCGAAATCACCAGAACGCTTATGAACGTAGTGATTTGATGCTGCAACCCATACCATTTCCATCTTACCGATAATGTCACTTTTCATATCGTTTGGTATGGTGTCAACCTTTGGGCACACCAATAAATCAGCTCGGCCGTCTGAAAGAGATTCCCAACATCCAGCTAGAATCTCTTCTTGTAATCGAACCCTAGTTTTACTTATTTTTCCGAGTTCATCGACTAATGGGAAGAAATTAGCAATCGGAATAATGCCATCAAAGGCAATCGTTAAATCCAACTCCCAGCCATTGGCAAGAATACTCGCGTCATTAACGAGCTGTTCAGTGGCACCAAGAATGATCCTTCCTTGCTCTAATATTAACTGCCCCGCTTCCGTGAAATTTGCACGGTGGCCTGAGCGATCAAAAATCATAATATCTAAGTCTTGTTCTAGCTTCTGGATTTGATAACTCAATGAAGAAGGTGCTCGGTCCATTTCATTAGCCGCTGCCGCGAAGCTTCCACGACGATCAATGGCATCTAATATGTGTAAGGCTTCAAGTGTTATTGGGCTATGCATAACTTTCCTACTTTGTAAGTGAGATCTTAATCACAAAAAGAGAAGCATTCACGTAGTGAATGGAACTGAAAAACTCTTTTTAATACATGTGTTTAATGACGCTAATTATGAATTAGTTGATAATATTGAAAATTATTTAAATGCAAATAATAGTAATTATCATTTAGATCCAATATCATCTTTCGCAAATCAAGATGATATTATGGAACTAAGGTAACTATCAGATGTATAAGCAATCCCTACTCTCTGCTTCAATCGTTTTAGCGCTTTCATCAACATCAGCCTTTGCTGAAGATTATGCCCTATTTGACGAGGTTGTTGTATCAGCAACGCGTACTGAACAAAACAAAGAAGACGTTTCAAGCTCAATTGAGTCTGTATCTGCAAAAGATATAGATAATCAAATGTCTAGCGACATAAAGCAAGCTCTTCAATACACGCCAGGAGTAGAAGCTCAAGGCGGTGGCCGTTTTGGTATTTCAGGCTTTAACATCCGCGGTGTTGAAGGTGATCGCGTTAAACTTATGGTAGATGGAGTTCAACAACCTACACCATATAACCCTGGCGCTTCTGAGCAACGTAAATATTCGAATGCGATCGAAGTCGATACATTAAGTGTCATAGAGGTGAATAAAGGCCCTGCTTCTACGCTTTACGGTTCAGATGCCATTGGTGGTGCAGTACTGCTAAGAACTAAAAATCCAGAGGATATGCTTAGAACTGACGGGGATGAAAACCGTTTTGGCATCAAATCTACCTATACATCTGCAGATGAACAGTTCAAGAACACAGTTTCTTGGGCGATGCGTAAAGATAAGTTAGAAACGATCGTTATGGCGACATACGCTCAAGGCCACGAGACAGAAACTCATTCATCAGGAAGCGAAGTTCAAGGTCCAGATCGTGGTGCAGAGAACCCAGCAGATACGGAATTAAGTAATATCCTAGCCAAAGCATTCTACAATGTATCAGATTCAAATAAGGTTGGTATTACGGTTGAGCATTACCAACGTCAATATGATGAAGATGAGCTAAACTACAATGGCTATCAGCTTATGCCGGGCTTTGTATATACTGATAATTACAACAAAGACACCAACAAACGTTTTCGTGCAACATTGGAACAACAGCTTAAGCTAAGCTCTTCAATTGCTGACTCTTTAGACTGGTCTCTAAGTTACCAAGACTCAAGTACTCTGAATAAAAACTACGATACAACTCGCTTCAACGGACGTCGACTTCGTGAGCGTGATGCTTCTGATGTAAACATGCAAGTTGATACACAGCTTTCTAAGCTAGTGAATATTGATGGTGCGGATCACGAATTCACATATGGTTTCACATACCTGAAGAATGACTTTGAGCTCGAAAACTACGACCATAAGTTTGACCGAGGCACTGTTACACCGGGTAGCACTGGTATCCCTGATGCAGAAATAACGCAATGGGGTGTGTTTGTTCAAGACCAAGCATTTTTCATGGAAGACAAGTTGATTGTAACTGGCGGTCTTCGTTATGACTCATTTGTTGCTGCCCCATCAACGGATGAAGGCTACAAGACTCAATATGAGAAGAATAAAGATGACGCCGTCACAGCTAAGCTAGGTTCAGTTTACCACATCAATGATAACCTATCGGTATTTGGTCAAGTTGGGCAAGGGTTTAAAGCACCTTCAGTTTACGACCTCTACTACTTCTATACTCGAGGTGCCATCATTGAAGCTAACCCTAACTTGAAAGCCGAAAGAAGTATCTCTTACGAGCTTGGTCTTCGTGGCAATAATGAACATGCTCGCTTTGAACTAAGCACTTTCTACACTGATTACTCTGATTTCATTAACCAGACGAAAACGGGCAAACAAGGCGGTAAAGACGTATACACCAAAGAGAACTTAGATAAAGTAACTATCTATGGTGCAGAGCTTTCTTCAACGATTAATCTAGACACTTTGTTAGACGCACCATTTGGTACCTACACTCGTTTAGCGGTCGCTTATGCTGATGGTGAAGATAAATCTACAGGTAAATCCATTGATTCAGTAGCACCACTAACGGGTACGCTAGGTCTTGGTATCGAACGCGAGACTTTCGGTTCAGCTTTAAATATTAAAATGGTTGCTGCGAAAGATGAGTGGAACTCTGATGACAACGTAAACGTGGCTGGATACACAGTTGTTGATTTGACTGCTTATTACCGCCCTGTCACGGATTTAACCTTGCGAGCGGGTCTATTCAACGCATTAGACAAAAAATATTGGCTGTACAATGACATGTCAGGCCGTGGGCACGATTCTAAGTTCAACACCGATATTAAGTCTCAGCCGGGTCGTAACTGGGGTATATCTGCAAACTACGAGTTCTAACTGGTTAGAAATCTAGTTCGTTGTAGAGCTAAGTTTATTGAGGACCTAGGTGATTAAAGATCTAGGTCGTTCCAAAATAAAGCCATACAAAAAAGACTGTAGAAATTAAAAAGCCAGCTTACGATAAGCTGGCTTTTGTTATTTCACTAAAAGTTGTATCAAAAAGGGGTAAAGTGAAATTATTTCTCTGCCATTTCTTTCTTAACCATTACTGCAGCAGCAATGATGAAAGTGATGATTAGGCCTAGTTCCATGATTAACTCCAAAGAAAATTAACATTAAACATATAATTCGCGAGCATGATAACAACAACCGATACAGAATGATACTTTTTAACCACCAAATCATTTTTTATTCGATTTAGATCAAAAAAGATGCCCTAGAGCATCTTTTTGTACGTTAACTATTCATGAAATCACTTAATTAACCAGGGAAACCATCAGGATTTGTTGATTGCCAGCGCCATGTATCTTCACTCATTTCAGCCAGTGTGCGTGTCGCATTCCACCCCAGTTCTTTCTGAGCTTTCGCTGGGTCGGCCCAACACTCTGCGATATCACCAGGACGACGCTCAACGAGTTTATAAGGTATCGCTTGGCCGCTCGCTTTCTCGAAGGCTTTAACCATATCTAATACACTTGAACCGTTGCCAGTACCTAGGTTATAGATGTGAAGACCGTTTTTACGCCCTACTTTCTCAAGTGCTGCAATGTGTCCATCAGACAGATCCATAACGTGGATGTAATCACGAACACCAGTGCCATCCTTTGTTGGGTAATCACTACCAAATACAGATAGGAATTCACGTCGGCCAACTGCAACTTGAGATACAAATGGCATTAGGTTGTTTGGAATACCACTTGGGTCTTCACCGAGTTCACCACTTGGGTGTGAACCTACGGGGTTAAAGTAACGTAATAACGTAATGCTCCAATCGGGGTTAGCCTTTTGGAAGTCAGTTAAGCACTCTTCAACCATGAGCTTGCTACGACCGTAAGGATTGGTTGCGCTTGTGGGAAAATCTTCTGTGATAGGAACACTAGCAGGATCGCCATAAACTGTTGCTGAAGAGCTGAATACTAATGTCTTTACGTCAGCGTCACGCATTGCATCGACAAGGACTAACGTGCCATTTACATTGTTGTCGTAGTATTCGAGAGGTTTGGCAACAGACTCGCCAACCGCTTTCAGGCCCGCAAAATGAATAACAGCTTCAATATTGTGTTTCTTCATAGTTTCAGTTAAAAGCGCTTTATCACGAATGTCACCTTCAATGAAATCAGGACGAACGCCAGATACTTTTTCGATACGTTCTAAAACGCTTGGTTTACTGTTGTATAAGTTATCGAAAAGCACAGGTGTCATACCTGCGTTAATCATCTGGATACTTGTGTGGCTACCAATGTAGCCCATGCCACCTGTAACTAAAACATTCATGTTTAGCGGACCTTTTAATTAAAAACACTCAACCTACCTCTTATGATACAACAGCTTAGGGTTGAGTCACAAACGCCTATGGCAGATACACCGCACGAGAGAACGAAAACTGACCTTTACCTTGAATTTCACTTAGACGTACACCTCAGCGCCAACCTTCAGAATTACATCAATGTCGCCATATGATTCATCACCTTACGTTTGCTCCCTAAACCGGAAACAAAATAGATGAAGCGCTGTTTGTCGAACACTTGTTTTTCAATTATCTTTAACCATAGTTTCTATACGTCATTGATGAAAGGAAGCATTTTTCACAATCCATTCTTTAGCGGGTTTGATACATGCCGTGACCTCATAGTAAATGCAGTTCTTGGTGTCGAAAATTTGAGTTAGGTCACTGTTTATTTATGGTATTTATAAGACCGTCATTACTCACCTCAACGTAAAGGGTTAGCACCACGTGACAACGAAGATTTTGCTTAATTGCGACATGGGAGAAAGTTTCGGCAATTGGAAGATGGGCGATGACGAGTCGGTCATGGAATGGGTCGATATGGCAAACATCGCTTGTGGCTTTCACGCGTCTGATCCGCACGTTATGTCTAAGACCATAAAACTGGCGCAGTACTATCACACCCAAATTGGTGCCCACCCTGGTTATCAAGATTTAGTTGGGTTTGGTCGCCGTTCTATTCCTCATACCATGGACGAGATCAGTGAGCTGGTTTGCTATCAAGTTGGCGCACTACAGGCTCTTTGCCGCTATCACCACACCTCTGTTGGTTATGTGAAACCTCATGGTGCCCTTTACAACGATATGATGGCGAACATTGATGTGTTTAATGCCGTTGCCCAAGCCGTTGCTGAATTTAACATCCCCCTAATGATCCTCTCTTCGTCAGACAATCAGCAGTATTTAGATATTGCTGACGATCATGACTTACCCCTCTTGTTTGAAGCGTTTGCTGACCGTGCATACTTGAATAATGGGCAGTTATCGCCGCGAACTCAAAAAGGCTCGGTTTACGTCAACCAAGACGACATCTACAACCAAGTCATGCAAATCATTAACTACGGTTCGGTTACGACCATTGAAGGTGAAAGACTGCCTATTGAAGCCGATACCATCTGTGTTCATGGTGATAACCCCCAATCCATCGCATTAATTAGAAAAATCAGACAAGACCTTAACGCTTTTAATTAGTATTGCGAAAGCTAGAAAGCGGTTAGCTAAAAGAAAGCGATAAGATAAGACCACAAAACAAGAAACCATGGCCAATTACCAAAGCTCATTACGCTGTGATTGGCACGAATGGTACTTTAAAGCGTATTTCTTCGTATCAGTATGGAAGCGAAATGAAGATGAACAAGATTGAATTCAATATCGACCCTGTCGCAGAGTGCAGTGTTCTCGTTACATTAACTTCAAGCGTGACGCAAAGTGTAGAGCACAGTTCAAGTGCAGATGATTCTCGATACATGGCCCACTTTTCTGAGGCCATTCGACAACATTTCGCGTCAGTATTAATGAACGTGACACCGGCTTATCACACAATATTGGTGGATTACCTACCTTATCGAATTTCAGAACATCAGCTCATTGAACAACTCAACTCTTTGTTGAGTCATGCTATTTCGTCCTTCTCTAGTGTTAGTAACACGCGTAACACTATCGAGCTTCCCGCTTATTACTCACCAGAAACAGCACTCGATTTAGACCGATATCAAGCCAAAGGCATGTCGCTCGACGATATTATTCAATATCACACCTCACAGACATACAGCGTCAGTGCGATTGGATTTACCCCTGGCTTTGCGTTTATGTCTGATGTGGTCAACGAGCTTGCTTTGCCTCGTCATTCAACCCCTCGCTTAAGAGTACCGAAAGGCAGCATCGCCATCGCGGATACGAAAACGGCGGTGTATCCTTCGGACTCACCGGGCGGTTGGAATATTATTGGCAATTGCCCGCTAGCACTGTTTGATCACAGCCAATTGAAGAACGCTGATACCACGCAAACGCCGCTGTCTCGACTTAATGTCGGTGACACAGTCCGTTTCATCGCGATTTCAAAACAAGAATTTGTTGAGCTTAGTTTTATGGAGATTAGTGGAGATGTCGCTAATGGTTAATACAATAGCTAAACCAACACTAACAGTGATTAAACCCGGCCCGTTGAGTTTGATTCAAGACTTCGGACGATTTGGTGTCGCTCATCTCGGGTTGACACAAGGTGGCCCTGTTGATGATTACTCGTATAGCTGGGCCAATCACCTGCTCGGAAACCCAGTCAACCAAGCAGTGTTGGAAATCACGCTTGGGCAATGCGCGTTACGAATCGATTTTGATTGTGAGATGGCATTATGTGGTGGCGATTTACAAGCGCAGCTCGATGGTAAACCACTGTCGAACTGGCGTACTTTTCAAGCTTTCTCAGGGCAAGTCCTCTCATTTGGTTTACCTAAAAATGGTCTAAGGGCGTATTTAGCCGTTAAGGGTGGCTTCGATGTTCCATCAACTCTTCATAGCTGTTCTACGGTGACTCGTGAAAAGATTGGTGGATTAACGCAAGATGGACAGCCATGCCAGCAAGGGCAACACATTGCTTTTACCCAACACCAACTCTCTCGCCCGTTTAAAGCGTTGAGTGTCACCTTCCGATACACGCCTAATTACAACCTACCAGTGAACCTGCGAGTGATTGAAGGCTATCAAAGCGAGCTGTTCTCAGAGTCAGCAAAAGCGACTTTGTATAACGTACAGTATCACGTTGACCAAAATTCTAATCGCATGGGTTATCGACTGAGTGGCGAATCGGTTGATTCACCTGATATTTCGCTATTGTCAGAAGGCATTGCCTTAGGTGCGATTCAAATCCCCCAAGATGGGCAACCTATCGTGTTGCTTAATGACAGACAGACCATTGGTGGCTATCCGAAGATTGGATGTGTTGCCAGAATCGATTTACCGCGCTTAGCACAAGCCAAACCTGGACATAAAGTCTCGTTTAGTAAAGGCGATCGCTTAGGATTACAAGATGTTTGGTGCCAATGGGCTCAGTTTTTCGGCTATTAGTTCTTGCTCTGTAGCTAAAAGTAATTGCCTAAAGATGTAGTTCGGTTGGTTTTCGGTATATTAGCTGGCGTTTGAATGAAGGTTCGGCTTACCTGTCAAAGTAAGCCGAATTGAAGATGTTTAGCGTAGTAGATTATGACTGAGTATTAAGCGTGATCTTGGCCTGATACCTTTGCAAGGGCTTCTGGGTATCCGCGTTCTTGTGTCAAATCTATCGCTTTATTCTCAATATTCTTTAGATTAAGTGACATTGTCACTGAGTGTGTATTTTCAATCGATACTGACTCTGCGACATCAAACCAATGCTCAGCGACCTTTTGCGCTGCCTCTAAGGTTGAAGATGCTTTGACTACTTCAAGTCGAGCATAGCGATCACCACAGAATGACACGTCTGAAGCTCTTAAGCTCGGATCGGTTCCCGGAATCTGCTGTGCACCGAACAAAGGCTTACCACCTACCAGTGCAGAGCTAAAACTTGGGATGAACTGAGACATATGCGTTATCGCAGCGCGAGTTCTTAATTCGAGCTGCTCTTCACTCCAACCTGATACGATTTTCTTAAGAAGCTTAGAAGGCAACTGAGGCTGTGATGAATCTGTTGATGATGAAACAAGCCCACCCTCAAATAGAGTAATCCCTTCTGTCATACCGTGAAGTTGGAATACACCATCAGCGTACGGTGTTAACTGAGCCATGCCTTGCGGTGTGCCTCTCGGGCCATGGAAGATAACCTCTGGCCACTCTTCCTTACATTCTTGCGAATACGGCCACTGCGTAACGTATGCGGCTTTGAACTCAACAAGCCTTTGTTGCTTAGAACCGACAAAGTCATCCACGATGCCCGTTTCAAAGCCACTTGCATTAATCAAGTAGTCGGTCGTTAGGTGACAGCTTTGGTTCTCAGCGTCTGTATAAGTCAAAGACCAACCTTGCTCTAACGATTCAACAGATTGTAATCGGCTGTTGGTTAACACGGTACAATTAGATTGTTGCCCCAAAGAGAGTTGAGCGGTTGCTGATAAGCGGAATACGCTCCAGCCATACTCTTGAACCATAGCAACAGGATACTTAAGGGTTTCTAGATCCGTATGTTTAGCGAAAGGAATACACCATTCATCAAGCGATGTTGGTTTCAGAGGCTGTGTTTGAGCAGCAAGTGCTAGTAACTCTTCTTTACTATACAGCTTGTAATACTCTTCCGGTTTACCAAGCACTTGGTTGCTTTTATCTTGATTAACAAGCTCAGCATAAGCGTTCTTGATTATCTTTAGGCGCGGAAGAAGATCCAACGGCTCTCCACCATCACTGTGTGGAACAGCGATAATTGTCGGACGAATATTGATCGTATGGGGAAACAAGCGGACGGTATCAATTGACTGAGTGAGCAACTGAAGACACTGCTCTACAGAAATATCTCGATACAAATTGCCACCAGCATGCAGATGGCAAATTGGTGGACCATTAACCAAACTCGGTCCTTTTTCCAAAATAGTGACCTTATAACCCAACTCACTAAAATGAATTGCGCTCGTCGTTCCGGCAATACCACCACCAACAATGGCAATAGAAGGCTGATTTGTATCCGTTTTGTTGTGGTTCATCGTGTTCTGTAGAATATGATTAACTGCCGCTATTCTACTTTTGTTCTGCTACGAATTAAAACACATTTTTATCAAGGTCTTAGATAGGCAGTATTTAATATCTATGTAAAAAACCTAAATAATCTCTTGACTCAATAACTCCAGATTGAGTTTTAAAGGTTATTATAACCGTCACATTTGTCCTAAGTGACGCCACATAAAGGCTGCCTCAGTACTCTTAAAACATAGATGTTAACTTATCCCTAAAGTTATCCACCGTTTTTGTGGATAACTGTTGATAACGTTCTTGCTAAGTTGCGCAAACCCTTTGTTTACAGGGACTGACCGCTGTTCATTAAATCGGCATTATTGCGCAATTAATTTTAAAAAATACTAAAAAAACGGGAAATTAAGGTGCGATGTTCGTAACTTGTGCTACGCATTGGTCAAATAAAAAGCGGTCTAAAGAGACGTCTTATAAATAGTGAACGACTAAGTATAAGTAATGTCACTTTTAGACCGTTTTAAGCATTTGTGAGATCTCGCTAGCGACTAGCCAAAATCCTTGTTTACTGGTGCCAACAAACGTTTGATTAAGCTATTCACTACCGCGGCCAATGTGATAAACGTCAGCACGGGTAGCGCTATCCACAGTATTGGGTGGAGTGAAGGTTCTAACTCAAAGCCAAAGTTCATTACCCCTGCAACACTGAGTTCAGAACCTAGCGCAGCAATTGAGCCAGCTACTAACGCCATCACCCCGTATTCACACCAAATAGTGTTAAGAATACGCTTCTTACTCGCGCCTAAGGTTCGGTACAAGCGTATCTCTTGTTGTCTTTGAGATAAGCTCAGTCGCAACAGAGTGAAGATAAGCAATAGCCCCGCCACTACACCTAACGCGGCAAGTACGGTTATCGACCAAACAATCTGTTTGAGCAACTCTTGGATCTTGCTACCCATTTTACGAATGTCCATCAAACTCACGGTCGGGTGATTTCGAGATAATTCGTTGAGCATTTGGTTGTGTTGCTCTTCTAATCTGAAGCTCACCAACCAAGTAGAAGGAATAGCGCTCAAAACATCGGGAGTAAAAATGAAATAGAAGTTTGGCTTCATTTCACGCCATTCTACTTTTCGGATGCTGTTCACCTTGGCAGAGACGTTCTGGCTGTTGATTGTGAATGAAAGATCATCGCCAATTTTCAAACCAAGTTGCTCTGCGACATCGGATTCCACAGATACGCCCTGCTCTTGTGTCCAGCTGCCTTCTAATACTTCATTGTACTCAGGCAGGCTATCTCCCCAAGTGAAGTTGATCTCACGACTTAGTGCATCTGTTTCTTCTGAGGTCTCGCTGTATTTCGCCGCCTCAACGCCGTTAATGGTTGTGAGCCTTCCTCGTATAATTGGAAACGCTTGAGTACGCTCTACTTCGTTTGCATCAATCGTCTCGAGATAACTGTCTTTCTCATAGCTCGCAATATTCAGCGCAAACGCATTTGGCGCGTTTTCAGGCAAAGTTTGCTGCCAATCTGACAACAAGTCACTTCTCACTAGCCATATGATCGATAACAGCATCAAAGACAGCGCTAAAGAACCAAATTGAATCCCTGTTGCTAATGGTGTGCGATTAATTCGGCTCAATGCCAAGCGCATAGATGTCGACGTCGGCAGTTGACCCACCAAACGCAGAACAAACGTACTGACAATCGCGAGTACTAAGAACAGGCAAGCGATACCCGCTAGAACTATCCATACCAACAGATTGTCACCGTACATCAGCATCATTGGAATAATAGGTACTAGCAACAACAGGTATTTCTTGTAGCTTTCATTAGACTGGTGACTTGATTGAATCACGCTGATTGCCGAAGTGCTTACCAAGCCAATTAACGGAATACCAAGAGCAGGCACACCAATGAGAATGCTTGATAAAATCGCCAAAATGACAGGTTCAATACCATAGCTAGGAAGTGGTGTTGGTAATAAGTCGCCCAGAGGTATACGAAGCAAAAATTCTAAGCCGATACCGATGGTAATTCCCAGTACTGCACCAATAACCACCAACAGAGACACCTGTATAGACAACCATTTAATGATCCATTGTTTGCTTGCCCCTAAACTCTTAAGCATCGCAATGGTTTTACGACGACTCGCAACATAATGTTGGCAAGTGAGTACCAAAGTGGTCGCAGCCATGATCACAACGATAGCAACCGTTAGCGATAAGTATTGAGTCGTACTTTCGAACATCTCGTTGGTACGACTGGCTGAGTCTTGTGTACGCCAGCGATCACTTGGTGTCAGTTCGATACTGTCTTGTGCTGCTTTGAGTTTCGATTCATCACCATTTAAAAACAATCTAAAGCTAACGCGGCTACCTGGTTGGATTGCGCCTGTCGCTTCAACATCATTATTGTGAATCAGAACAGCAGGCATTTGTTGGAAAGGGTTAAAACTCAGGCCCGGTTCTTGCGCGATACGCCCTGTAATTCTTAAATCGGCATCGCCAATAGTGACATTGTCACCAATTTCAACCTCTAGCTGCGCAAATATACGCTCATCAAGCCACAATTCACCCGGTTCAACATGATTGCTTACCGCGCTATCTGCTCCTTGCAGTATCATTTCGCCGCGTAAAGGATAATTGCTCTCTACGGCTTTAACGGTAACCAACTGCATCGAGTTATCACTGAATGCCATGGTTGAGAAGCGAGTTAACTGAGAGCTTTCTAACTGTTCAACCTGAGTCAGATCTAACAAAGGTTGTGGGATTGGGTTTGCCGATACAAATACACTGTCGGCGGTTAACGCATCTTTGCCCTGCTTTACGATCACTTGTTCCATACGCTCAGCTAAAGCTGAAAGCGCGAACACACAAGCTATAATGAGCGTTAGAGCGATGGATACCGGCCATAGCTGACCATGTCGAATCTCTTCGATACTCCATGAAAACAGTCGTTTGTTCAGTCCGTGTGATGAATTCAATTTACACTTCCTCTATGTGACCGACATGCATTTTCAAGGTTCGTTGGCAACGCTGTGCGAGCTTAGGGTCATGCGTGACGAGAACAAGCGTTGTACCGTGCGATGAATTAAGTTCGAACAACAGCTCGACGATTTTCGCTGCCGTTTGTTGGTCTAAGTTGCCTGTAGGTTCATCAGCAAAAAGGATTTTTGGCTTGATCATAAACGCGCGAGCTAAAGCGACTCTTTGTTGTTCACCGCCTGATAGCTGAGATGGCAGGTGATCAAGCCTGTCTTTCAAGCCCACTGATTCAAGCAAAGCCGTCGCGCGTTCGATGTCTTCGTCTTCACCTTTCAACAAACAAGGCAGCGTGACGTTTTGCAGGGCAGAAAGGCTTGGGATCAATAAGAAGCTTTGGAAAACAAACCCAACGGATTCACTGCGGATTTTGGCTCTCGCTTCGTCATCAAGCTGTGATAGAGGTTGGCCTAACAAACTGATTTCGCCAGAAGTTGGCACATCGAGTCCTGCAAGCAGTGTCATTAACGTGGATTTACCAGCACCTGAAGTACCGACGATCGCAACCGTTTCACCCTCACGAATATCGATATCAACATGCTCTAAGATTGTTAAATGTTCTTGATTAGTAGACACTGTCTTCGAAACAGCTTCTGCTTTAATGATGGATGTATGCATGACTCGACTAATTTCCTTTTTATTCTTAATTATATTTTCAACCGCTTCTTTGGCTCAAGATACCGAGTTAGATTCTAAGTTACTGGTGCTTGGTGATAGCTTGAGTGCTGGTTATAACATGGACATCAAACAGAGTTGGCCAAGCCTGTTACCAGACGCGTTAGCAAAGCATGACAAAACGGTAACCGTGGTCAACGGAAGTATTTCTGGTGACACAACTGGCAATGGCTTAGCTCGTTTACCACAATTGCTTGAAGAACACGCCCCAGACACTGTTCTTATCGAACTCGGTGCGAATGATGGTCTTCGTGGATTCCCACCTAAGCTGATGTCTGCGAATCTTGATCAAATCATTAAGCAGATAAAAGCTGCGGGCGCGAAACCTATTATGATGAAGATTAAAATCCCACCGAATTACGGTAAGCGTTACAACCAACAGTTTGAGTACGTTTTTGCAGCGCTTGCTGATCAACAAAACGTGCCACTTTTGCCGTTTTTCCTAGAGCATATCATCCTCAAACCGGAGTGGATGATGAACGATGGACTGCATCCAAAACCAGAAGCTCAGCCTTGGATTGCTGAATTTGTCGCCAAAGAATTATATCAGTATCTTTAGGTTTTAATGGTCTAGCTCAATAAATTTTACACAGCTTTACGTTAGCCTGAGTGCATATCACCGTTAACTGTAAGGTTATTTATGCTGATCGAACCTATTATCAAGGGTGTGGTAGCCAAAAGCGCTCACCCTCTAGGCTGTCAAGAAGCCGTAAAGCAACAAATCAAGTTTGTTAAGAGTACGCCGCAGATCAAAGATGGCCCTAAGCGAGTACTGATTATCGGTGCTTCCTCTGGCTTTGGACTTGCCGCTCGCATTGCCCTCACCTTTGGCGGTGCAAAAGCTGACACCATCGGCGTCTCATTCGAGCGCGGTCCTAACGAAAAATCCCTAGGCAGCGCTGGTTGGTACAACAACATTTATTTCAAGAAAGAAGCCGAACGAGAGCAACGCACTGCTATCAACATTGTTGGCGACGCATTTTCACAAGAAACACGTTCACAAGTTGTCGAAGCCATTGAAACCTACTTCGAAGGTGAAGTGGATCTAATTATCTATAGCTTAGCCGCTGGCGTAAGACCCAAACCAAATACCGAAGAATTCTGGCGCTCTGCCATTAAGCCAATCGGTGAAAGCGTGACTGGTACGACTATCTCACTAGAGCACGACAACTGGGTGACCAACACACTTGATGCTGCAACGGAAGAAGAAGCCGAAAGCACACTCAAAGTCATGGGCGGCGAAGATTGGGAACAGTGGATAGATGAGCTGATCAATGCTGAATCTATTGCCCCAGGTTGCAAAACCATTGCTTTTTCTTACGTTGGTCCAGAAGTCACGCACCCTATCTACTTAGACGGTACTTTGGGCCGCGCTAAAATAGACCTTCATCAAACAAGTCACGCACTTAACCTTGAACTAGCTAACTTTGGCGGTAATGCTTACGCGACCGTGTGTAAAGCATTAGTGACCAAAGCGAGTGTGTTCATTCCGGGGCTAAGCCCTTACCTACTCGCTTTATATAGAGTGATGAAAGAAAAAGAGACCCACGAAGGTTGTATCCAACAAATGCAACGCTTATTCAGCAGTAAGCTGTATGGACAAACCAAAGTACCACTTGATGGCGAGCGCCTAATTCGGATGGATGAATGGGAACTCGACCCAGAAACCCAAGCTCATGTGACTGAACTACTTGAAGCTATGGATGAAAACAACTTCCAATCAATCGGTGACTATCAAGGTTTTAAAGAAGAGTTTTTACAGTTGAACGGTTTTGCTCAACCATCGGTAGACTATAAAGAGAAACTTAACACTGATGATTTTATAAAGTTAAAGCCTTAATCGAAACTTATCTCATTACTGAGACCCAGATTCACATTTGAAAACCTCCGCAAAATTGCGGAGGTTTTTTTGTGCAACATTTCTTATACTTAGTTAATGTAATATTCACAGTTTATTTGGTTCATCTTAATTAACACAGGATGTGTTGATGCATTTAGCATAATTGACTCGGAGTCATATGAAGAAGATAAAAACGATAGACTTAGATATCCCTGACGATATGGCCTCCAGCTGGCAAAATATTGTCGACCTCTTAGCTCAAATCACTCAAGTGCCTGCTGCACTTATCATGCGTGTTCATACCAACTACATTGAAGTTTTCTCTACCAGCCACAGTCAGGATAACCCTTATAACAAAGGCGATTCTGAAACATTAGGAAATGGCCTTTACTGCGAAACAGTGATGGAGTCTCAGCAGCAGCTTTTAGTACCCAATGCGCTTGCCGATGCTGATTGGAAAAACAACCCCGACACAAAGCTTGGCTTAATCTCTTATTGTGGCATTCCGCTATTTTGGCCTAACGGCGAATTGTTCGGCACCATTTGTATCTTGGACTCGAAAGAAAATCACTACACGCCTACCTATATTAAGCTATTAGAAAGCTTTCGCACCTCTATAGAATCTCAATTAAAAACCTTGTTTCAACACGCTAAGCTCACTCAAATGAATCGTGACTTAAAAAGCCGAGTTGCGACTCGCACTAAAGATCTCGCGAGTCTTAATTATTCATTAAACCAAGAGATTGATAAGCGCAGAGCGGCAGAACAAGAGATCAATTTCCAAAAAAATCACGATCTCGGCACGGGTTTTTTGAACCGAAGTGCTTTTGAGTCGCGCTTAGATCAGAAGTTGTTGTCACAACAAAGGTTTACTGGTGGCTCACTCGCAGTAATCCATATTGGATTTACTAATGGCAGGCGCATTCAAGCTCGATATGGCTACAACGCGTTAGACCAAGTGCTTGTTGAATACCGACAACGCATCGACAGTATCTCTGATGTCGAGGTATTAACTGCGCGCCCTACTTCGGTTGACCTTGTGTTGGCGTTCAGCGTTAAAGATTTGCACCAACGTATCGAAGAACTATGCCAGACACTGGTAAAAGTCGGTCATTCAGAATTTGACATTGGTAGTGACAAAATTCATCTGCATGCCTTTATAGGGATTGCGATTACTGAGCACGACGATGGTGCTGACAGTATTATCCAAAAATCTTCAGAAGCGATGTTGGCATGTAAAGATTCCGGACAGAAGTTCGCTTACTATTCTCAGTCTCATGCTGAAGAACAAAGTCATATTAATAAGATTGAAGGTTATTTACTCCAAGCGGTTCGTAATGATGACCTTATGCTCTATTTTCAGCCTAAAGTATGCCCGTTGACTCATCGCTGGGTTGGTGCAGAGGCTCTACTGCGTTGGCGACACCCCGTTCTGGGAGACATATCTAACGAAACTTTAATACACATGGCCGAGCAAAACGGATTGATTTTCGAAGTGGGAAATTTTGCTCTGCGCAACGCTATAGAGCAAGCGAAAGAGTGGTCCGAATACGTTGAAGATTTCAAAATAGCCGTAAACGTATCTGCTATTCAATTGAAGAATGTTGATTTCGCAGACCAAATTATTCACCTGTTGGAAACCTATCACCTAGAACCTCATTTCTTAGAACTTGAAGTCACGGAAAGTTGCCTCATTGCAGATGAAGTCGTCGCGAAAAATACATTGGAATCGTTACACAATATTGGCGTTACATTGTCACTGGATGACTTTGGGACGGGCTATGCCTCATTTAGTTACCTTAAGAAATTCCCATTCGATACGATTAAAATTGATAAGAGCTTCATCGACCAAATGCTCAACTCACAGGAAGACTCGGAGATCGTTCGGTCCATAGTCCAAATCGCGAAAAAGCTCGACTTAAAAGTCACAATTGAAGGCATAGAATCGGAAGTTCAAGAGCAATTTATCATCAATGAAGGCTGTGATGTGGGACAAGGTTACCTTTATGGCAAGCCAATGCCGAGCCAAGAATTCGAACACAGCTTAATCAATCAAAACTATTTGGGGACAACTCGTTACGCTTAAGGCGAAAAAGAGCACTTTGTTTTGGATTTAGGCCTACTTTCTCTTTACTCTATAGGTGGTGATTTTTATAATCGCCGCCTTTCTGTTTTATCTTCCCTTTATATAGGCATTCCTCGTTATGGATCAGTTGACTGCAAAGCTTAAAAAGCTCGAAAAACAAAACTTCCGCGCATATCAACAAATTAAAGGTCAATACGACTTTGCTGATTTCGAATTACACATCGACCACGTTCAAGGTGACCCGTATGCATCATCTTCACGTTTTCGCGCAACACGCGCTTGGTCGTTAACAGGGTTAGATTGGCTTAAAGAAAAATCTTACGAATACCAAGTAGCAGCACGTGACTTCATTGCACGTAGCTTCTCTGAATTTGCTAAGCAAGAAGTGACCGTGTCTATCGCACTAACCGGCCAAACTGTTTTGGATAACACATCTGTGGTTTTCACCGAGCACGGTATCGAAATTCGTTTTCGTATCAACCTACCCGCTGATGGTCGTAGTATTCTTGCAAAGAAAGCAATCAACATCATTACATTCTATTTGCCTAAGTTTATTCGTCGCGCAACGCTTGAACGCGAACTCAATATTGAAGCGATGATTAAGCATTGTGAAGCTGTTGAAGACCAAGACGCATTGCGTGCTCAATTGGAAGAAAACAACCTAGCGGCATTCGTAGCAAATGGCAGCGTATTACCTCGTATTGCAGGTAACTGCGACCTGCCAATGAAAGGCGCGGTTCCTTTCCTAGCACCAGAGTCTTTAAGTGTGACGCTAAACGCGCCAAACCAAGGTGATGTGACTGGCCTAGGCATTCCAAAAGGTATCACGCTAATCGTTGGTGGTGGTTTCCATGGTAAATCTACGCTGTTGAACGCTGTTGAACGTTCTATCTACAACCATATTCCTGGTGACGGTCGTGAAGGTATCGTGACGGCGACTGATACGATGAAGATCCGCGCTGAAGATGGCCGCTGTGTTCACAACTTGAACCTATCAAATTACATCAACCATTTGCCGATGCAAAAAGACACATCTGATTTCAGTACACAAGATGCATCAGGTTCTACATCGCAAGCGGCTTGGCTACAAGAATCGATTGAAGCAGGCGTTCAAACACTACTTATTGATGAAGATACGTCAGCGACTAACTTCATGATTCGTGACGAACGTATGCAAGCGCTAGTATCAAAAGGTGCTGAGCCAATCACTCCACTTGTTGACCGTATTGGCCAACTACGTCAAGAAATGGATATCTCTACCATCGTTGTAATGGGTGGATCTGGCGATTACCTAGACGTGGCTGACACTGTGATTCAAATGCACGACTACCAAGCAGTAGACGTAACTGATAAAGCACAAGAAGTGATAGCTCAACACCCTACTCAACGAACTAACGAATGTGAGACCGCATTAGAAACGTTTGTTCCTCGCTCGTTAAACCGCGCTGCATTGATGAACATTCTTACTGACGGCAAATTCCGAGTTAACGCGAAAGGCAAAGAGTCACTGCGTTTTGGTAAGGAATTCGCGGACCTTTCTGCATTAGAGCAGTTAGAATCAACGTCAGAAGTGAACGCGATTGGTTGGGCCTGGTTCCAGTTTGCACAAACTCCAGGTTGGTCAAACAACCCAGCTAAAGAGTTTAGCGCTATCTTAAGCGATGAATGGCATGTGAACATGCCAAACTACGGTGACTTAGCGAAACCAAGAGTTTTAGATGTAATGGCTGCTCTAAACAGAATGCGTAAATCTCAGTTCAAACCTTCGAACTCGAACTCCAACTCCAACTCGAACTAATATGTCGCGTTAAGTTAACCTTATCTCGTATTACGGCTCTCATTTATGAGAGCCGTTTTTTTGCGTTCAATTCCTATATTTCTATCTGATTCGGCCACTCTTTACGTGACTACATTGTTGGTCAGCGCTTTAATCATAGAAATCCCAAAAATCATGACATAGCTTTTACAAAACTATGGCGATATTCAGATAAAGTTCCGACTCGATAGGTGTAACTAAATGTAACAGACTCTTGAGGCTTCAATGAATCATAAACGCGTTAAGATGCGTGACCATAAAATCGAAGTAAACCTATTCAAAAACCGTGTAATTGTGGCGTTTTGTGGGATCTTACTGTTCACTCTCGTCTTAGTCGCCAACCTGTACCGACTTCAAGTCGACAATTTTGAAAGCTATCAAACTCGTGCTGATGGCAACAGAATCAAAGTATTGCCTATCGCGCCTACTCGCGGGCTAATTTACGATCGTAATGGTGTGTTGCTTGCCGAGAACAAGCTTGTATTTAATCTAACGATGATTCCCGAGCAAACAGATGATGTCGATACCATGCTCGCCAAGTTAGACAAATACATCCCGCGTGATGTTGAGCAGATCGCTCGATTCAAAAAACGTTATCACAACACGCGCCGTTTCAAATCTGTCACTATATTAGAGAACCTAAGTGAAGAAGAGATTGCTAAGTTCTCAGTGCACCAGTACCAATTCCCCGGCTTATCGATTGATACGAACTTAAAGCGCTTTTACCCAAATGGAGAGGTGCTGACACATGTCTTAGGGTATGTGGCACACATCAATGATAGTGACCTAAAGAAGCTAGAAGAAAAAGGCATCGAAGCGAATTATCAAGCGACGACCATTATCGGTAAGCTCGGTGTCGAACGCTATTACGAAGATATCCTACACGGAACCAAAGGCTATCAAGAAGTTGAAGTAAACAGTCGTGGCCGTGTTGTTCGGACTATTGAGTACGTGCCGCCAGTTGCAGGCAAAGACATAGTATTAAATATTGACCTTGAACTGCAAAAATATGTATTTGAGCAACTTGATCACCGAACCGGAAGTGCGGTTATCCTCGATCCAAAAGACAACAGTGTACTGGCGATGGCATCTAGCCCAAGTTATGACCCTAATCTATTTGTCGACGGCATTTCGAGTAAGAACTACCGACGTCTATTGAATGACCCTGCTCACCCGTTGGTGAATCGCACCACACTGGGCGTTTACCCCCCAGCATCCACCATCAAACCATTTATGGCCGTTGCTGGATTACAAGAGCATGTTATATCAGAAAACACCATTCGTGATGATCACGGTTCATGGCAAATTCCCGGTTCCAAACGCAACTCTAAATCATGGCGAGACTGGAAACGCTGGGGTCACGGTCCTGTTGACGTAACTCAAGCGATTGAAGAGTCGGTGGATTCATTCTTCTATCAAACCGCCTTTGATTTAGGTATCGACCGCATCTCAAGTTGGATGAATCGCTTTGGTTTTGGTGAACCTACGGGCATCGATATCTATGAAGAAAGCAGCGCCAACATGCCAACTCGAGAATGGAAGATGATGCGTTATCGTACCCCTTGGTATCAAGGTGACACCGTCCCTATTGGTATTGGCCAAGGGTATTGGACATCCACGCCAATGCAACTTGCCAAAGCAACCTCGGTACTGGTTAACCATGGGAAGGTAATGCCACCTCATATCTTGAGAGCTACCTTAGATCACGGTGAAGATTTTGATACGCAAAAACTGGTTGAACCTGAGCCGATGCTGTCGATCACTGAAGTACCAGACGAGATATGGGATGTACCTATTAATGCGATGCGACTCGTAAACCACGGCAGTCGAGGTAGCGGCAGACGTGCATTTAAAGGAACTGACTACACTAGCGGCGGTAAATCGGGAACAGCCCAAGTATTTGATCTTGCAAAAGATCAGGTCTACAACTCCAAGAAACTGGCTCGGCATTTACTCGATCACGCGCTTTACACGGCATTCGCACCTTACGAACACCCTGAATATGTCGCGACTGTGGTCATCGAGCACGGTAATGGTGGTTCCAAGGTCGGTGCTCCTTATATCCGTAAAGTACTCGACTATGCATTCGAACATAAGAGTGGCGAAAGCAAAGATCACTCATAGCATAATAAATGAAGTAAGAACGACGCTTAACCTAGTTACAACGCCTAGCCTAGTAACAATACAAGCGTAATGACGACAAAGCCCCACTTGTGTCACTCACAACATGGGGCTTTTCAATTTTATATATAGGGCTTAAATTTCACTCTAAATAGTCAAAAAACAGCGCAGTAAAAGTTACGTCGATTATGAACTTCGTAATACATGCCACGCTTCACAAAGCGTCTGGAATTTTGCCGTATTGCCCTCGTCTCTATCGGGATGCCACCGCAACGCCAGCTGTCGCCAACGCTTTCTAATTTCCTTATGCGTTGCGTCTACAGGGAGATCAAATAACTTCAATGCACGGTTTTTATCTAAATTGAGCGTATCAGCGCCAACAAACTTTCTGTACCGAGTCCAAAACTCGTTCAGCAGCCTTTTGACTTCACCTTCATCCGCTTCATAGTAAGTCCAATTAGTGTAGTAGTCTCGAAGTGGGTCTTGGTGATCAATGCTGTGGTTATTTCCATGATAGCTTCCATTCATCAATTCAATATCCATAGCTTGAACTTGAAGCCAACCATCAGGGTGCAACGTTTCTTGGAGCTGATACAGCGCATTCATAATGAGAAAGTTCTTTTTAAATAACTCCTTCTCGGGGGCAGCATCTAATACAGGCATAAACCCAAGGTCGTTTAGATGAGCCGCCAGTGTGTGTACTTTCCATCCGCTTGGTTTTCGCTTAAGCACTTCCATAATGGGCCAAAGCAAAGGGTTCTCCATATGGCTATGAAAGCTTGCTCTCACACCTTGATTATTCGACATAGTTGGCTCATTTGCGTTATTAAGTTGTTAGCTTGTTAGCTTGTTAGCTTGTTAGCTTGTTAGGCATGATGAATTGCCCTAGGTCAGTGGGCTGACTTCTCTTAATTGAAAGCGATTTTCTACGATTTGTCGAGCTTAATGGAACACCACATTCAATTGCTTGGCTCAAGAGCCCGTTATCCATCAAAATTACGCAGCTAAGGTGACCAGTAATTGGCTATGATTGGTTTAGCTCTTTGGAAAAACAAAAAAAGGCCAGCAATTTTGCTGACCTCTGATATCTATACCAATTTTAGCACAAGGAACTAGTTAATTAGATAACACCAAGCTCTCTTAGACGTTCCATTAGGTATTCATTTGCGGTGTACTTCTCAGACAGTACAACTTCCGGTTTTGGGTGAAGGAATAGTGGCAAAGAGATACGAGATTTCTCTTGGCGTTCACCTGATGGATTAATTACACGGTGAGTTGTCGATGGGAAGTAACCACCTGATGCTTCTTGAAGCATGTCACCAATATTTATGATCATATTACCGAAGTCACATGGAACATCTAACCACTCGTCATTCTGAGCTTTAACTTGAAGGCCCGGTTCATTTGCTGCAGGAAGAACAGTCAGTAAGTTGATGTCTTCGTGAGCGGCTGCGCGGATAGCACCTGGCTCTTCATCGCCTTGCATTGGTGGGTAATGAAGAACGCGAAGCAGTGTTTGTTCGCTGCCATTAATCATTTCAGAAAGCGCGATTGAGAACTTCTCTTGTACTTCTTGAGGCGCATGTGCTTCAACCCAACCTAATAGTTCTTGAGCAAAAGCATTAGCACGTTGGTAGTAATCTAGAATCTGTTCTTTTAACTGTTCAGGAATCTGACCCCAAGGGTATACGTGAAAGTATTCTTTGATGTCTTTTACAGTGTGGCCCTTAGCAACTTCAGAAACTGAAGGTGGAAAATATCCATCTTGTGTTTCAACATTGAAGTGGAAGTTCTCTTTCTCTTCAGAAATGAAGAATTGGTACCAGTTCTCGTAAATTGACTCAACAAGCTCTTTTGGGATGGGGTGATTCTTAAGAACACCAAAACCCGTTTCACGTAGAGATCGAACAAATTGTTCTGCTGCGTCGTCAGCAAGGTAATCGACAGTTTCCAGTTTCATGACTTTTCTTTCTTGTTATGTAGTAATGCAATGATTTTAAGGATCGCTTTGTTGTAAATCAAACTTTTGTGAAACTCCGCCAACCGTTTGTCTAGATACTGGGCGATAACACTACTTTTCAACAAATCTAGTGATTAGAACACAATTGAACACTGTTCATTATTATGTAACTATACAAAAAACTTATAAAGGATCTGATGATGACAATTACGCCACTTGCTCAAAATAGACCTCTACTCTCACTAACTGCTGTCTATCTTGTTATCTTTCTCTTTTCAGCCTTTGCGCCATCTTCAAGAGCCGTTTGGATCGCTGAGATCGTCCCTGCTCTCGGTATTCTTATCGGGATATGGTGGCTATCCACCAAGCTCACCTTTTCTAAGACAGCTTATGCTCTGATGTTTATCTGGCTTATTTTGCACACGATAGGCGCAAAATATACCTTCTCAGAAGTGCCATTTGACTGGTTCAATAACCTTATCGGCTCTGAGCGCAATAACTTTGACCGAGTAGCCCATTTCTCTATTGGTCTTTATGCCTATCCACTCGCAGAGTATTTGATTCGTAAGAAATTGGCTCAGCCGATACTAGCCTGTTTCTTTGCCCTATTTGCGATCATGAGTGTAGCAGCTGGCTACGAGATTATAGAATGGTGGTATGCAGAAATTGCAGGTGGTGATGAAGGTATCGCGTTCCTTGGCTCACAAGGTGATATTTGGGATGCACAGAAAGACATGCTGTGTGATACAACGGGTGCCATTGTCTCGCTATTACTGTTGCAACTTCAAGGACGAGTTAGAGCTCATTAAGCTCTAACCTTTCTTCTGAATATAAAAAACAATGTCAAATGCCACACGCATGATGTGCTGCGGCATTTATTCTTCTCAACTACTTCATAGTTACCTTGCCACCCACAAATTTGTAGGCAGGCGTACCTCGAACCAAAGTATCTCGCGCAAATTCAATTCCGCATTCAGGGCACACACAAGGGTCTTTTGTGAAATCTTCAACGATCCGTTCCTTGAAACACTTTACGAGCGCTCCTTTGCCGCCTTTTCGATACTTGAAAAGTTGTGTCTTACATTTAGCGCAGAATATCTGAACCGTTTTGGTCGGTTGTTTTTTGTTTGGTTTAGCCATAGAAGTTAATGATTGAGCCCTTTATTTCTTAAGTTTAGGTGCGACAAGAACCAAGCTTATTCCAAGTAAGATAACAGTCGATGAGATAATAAATTGCATAGTAACAGGTTCAGATAACAACAAAACGCCACCAAGTGTCGCGATAACGGGAACAGAAAGCTGTGCAATGGATGCGACCACTGTATCCAGTTTTTTCACCACGTAATACCACAAACTATAACCCACACCAGAAGCCACTGAGCCCGACAATATTGCGTAAATCAAGCCTTGTTCTGTGATGGATATTTGCGATGCCACATTAGGGATGACAAGTAACAGGCTTACTAACACAAGGATCACTAACGAGCTAAATGCAAAGTTGCAAGTAGTGGATTGCAACGCGTTCGTGGATTTCTTACCCGCAAGTGTATAAATTCCCCAACCTACTCCAGCCAGAGCCATCAATATGATGGAGGTTATATCGGGCGAACTTGTCGAATCCGTCGGCATGAGTAAGTAAACGAGCCCAGAAACTGACAACAAACAACCACACCACTCTAACAATGACATTCTATTGCCAGCTAACAGGTGTGCGGCAATCATCGTAAATTGAACCGCGACAAACAGAACCAAAGCACCGAGACCTGCACCAAGCTCTAAGTAAGCAAACGAGAAACCAAACATATAAACGAGGAGTGACAATATTGATGTGAATTGAAACGGTAATTTGAGCTTTGTCTCTACCGACTTGTCGTTGTTTACTAGCTCCTCTCTAGACTTAGAGTGGGAAGACAAAGTTAATAAAATCAGAAGTGTAAGGGCACCCGATATGATACGAACGATCGAGAAACTCAAAGGATCAATGGTTTGATCCATCAAAGCCCAACGACACAACACTGAATTGGCAGCAAACGCCACCAGCGTTATAAATGTGATCATCACCGTTTGCATCGTGTTGTCCTAATCAAGTTATCTCTGGTCTTAGTCAACGTCCGGTTTTACCCAAACTTGGCTAAAGTCGAACCAACCGAGTGCATTACACTTTGCGTTCTGCAGCGTACCGCATTGATCTTTGTTAACGCCTAACCAACAGTGGAACATTGGAATCAATTGATTGCTTTGCACCAATTGTTTACCTAACTGTCTTGCTGGGAATTGCTCGAATTCGCCCGAGCGCCAACGATCGATCATGTGACACCATTGATCGAAGTCTTCTGCCGGGCTAGATTCATCGAGAAAGCTGTAATCCATCAACCAGCCCGCTAACGCGTCATCTCTATTGTTAGCGATACCCATTGGATTAATCCAAATATCGACATTATCGGCGTGTGGAGGATCGGTTTCGTAACCATAAAGTTCAACGTCGACGTCATATTGCTTCAACACTGTAACAATAGCCTTCGCAAGTGTTGGAAACATTGGGTGTTGGCATTGGTAAGCCAATCTAATGGTTGGTTTCGCATTCGCTGGTGGACAAACCGGCGTGTTCAACTTGATGTCATACCAACCGGGCTTTATCCCATAAGCGTGTAACACTCCCAAATCGATAACAGTTTCTTTCGGAATGTGTACAAACAGATCGGCCGCATTCAAAGTATTAGATAAAAATTGCGCCCATGCAGGATCTTGTGCGATGCCCTTTTTCCGATTCAACAGTAGATAGGTACAGCCGGGATCAAGTTCGACTTCGTCGCTATCGCCGCGATCCGCCATTACAGGCTTAGAAAGACTTGGGTAAACCATTGAAGAGTAAGCCTCATCAACAACCCAAACCTCAACACGATCAATCAATGGCCTAAAACCAAAATATCCGTTAAAAGCCGTTAGCACGAGTTGCTTCTCATCGTTCTTTTCAATGCGATAAGGGCCAGTACCAATCGGTCGAATATCGTAGTCTTCACCACGTAAAATCATCGGTAAGGTGACTTTGGCAACAGATTCAGTCAGAGCGAGTGGGAAGTGTTTATCTGGTCGCGTTAAAAAGACATCAACCACACAGTTTGCCGGAGAAGAGACTTCTTTTATATGTGAGAACATATTGAGAGGTTCGAGTGCTAGCAGCGTATCCACAACATGATTAGTTAACAAAGGCTCTCCGTTATGAAAACGGACTCCGGGTCTCAAGAAGAATCGCCATTGATAATCGCTGATTTTTTGCCATGAATGAGCAAGATCGGGCTGTAATTGATCGTTCTCATCCAAACGTGTTAACCCACTGAATACCTGACAGGTAATATGCTGCTCAGATCGTCGCATCGACTTTGTCGGGTTAAGCATAGAAAGCGGTCGGTAATAAGGCAAACGAATAACCTGCTCACCTTCCTGGTATTGCACACCCAAGTAATTTTGAATAACTTGAGTCAGCTTGGCTGCATTGTGATCAAGCACTGACAGCGCTTGTCCAATTTTACCTTCTTGTAAGTAGCGTCTTGCTAAGTTTTCACTGACATCGCAACGATTCTGCTTAAAAATAAGTTGAGATAACTTGCCTCGCCCAGCCGCAGGTAACCACTCAATCCATCCTTCTTCTTCAAGCTTATTGAGTACCATCCGGGCATTACGACGGGTACAACAAAGCACATCCGTGATGTCGTCGAGCTGAACATCAGAATCTTTACCATCGAAGTATTCAAACAGGGTTTCAAATTGAACGCGAAGTCTTGGGCTGCTCATAAAGAGGAAAACTTATTCAAAGGACATTGAATTCAGTTTCCCTATTTTAAGACTTAAAATCAATCTTACTGATGTGATTTTCTTGCGATTTATTAGGTATGGTGTCCTAAGATTTGATTCAAATAGAAGGTCTAAGTACTTTTGCAGTATACGATTACATCACATCGCAGCCGATTTCATTGGCAATATCTCGAAGCTGCTGTTCGTTGTCTAATTTAATCGACCACTTGCATTCAGAACCATTGGCTGAAATGACATTTGCCCCTTTTCCTATCAGTTGGATTGCATCAACTTGAGCTTGTAGCGTTACTCTGTGCTCACCATCCAAACGAACGACAAGCTCATGTGCGGTTGCGATGATTTTCCCACTTTTAAACGTTATGACCATGGATTTCTCGGACTATTTTTAAATACAGATTACTTCTTATAAATACAAACACAGCTAACTAATGCTTAGCCTATTATCGCTTATGTTTCTTCACGGCAATAGTTAAACGACTTGTACAGACTAAGCGTTGACGCTCATCAGTGATGTTTATCTGCCATACTTGGGTAGACACACCCAAGTGAATAGGCTCAGCAGTACCGACAACATGGCCATCGCGCATTGATCTAACGTGGTTTGCGTTGATATCTAGCCCAACGCAATAGTAGCCTTCTGGAACGCAAAAATTAGCAGCCAATGAGCCAAGCGTTTCTGCTAATACAACCGATGCGCCGCCATGGAGCATACCTAAAGGTTGGTGGGTAAAATGACAAACCGGCATGGTTGCCACCAAAGAGTTGTCGTTGACCTCGGTGTATACAATATTGAGGTGTTCAATTAAGGTATTTTTTGAGGTCGCGTTGAAGATCTCTAGGTCAACGGGCTTTTTCCAAATACTCATGTAGGGTCCTTAATTATTGGCTTTGTTACGCGTGTGCAGTTTTATCATCGTTAATAGGTTGATAAAACCAATAACGTTAGCATTACTGCTGGGATTATTACCGAAATAGTTATCTTACTGCTACTAGCTATTACACAAGTTGATGTTAACATGCATAAAAACCGAATACACAGAGGATATTGTATGACGTCATGGATGAAGTTTGCCTCGCTTCTTACACTCGCTGGGCTAAGTGCATGCAGCGCTTCCCCAACAGGCAGAAACCAATTACTGCTTTTTTCAGATAAAGATATGTCTCAGCTTGGAGCACAGTCTTTTGAACAAATGAAGAAAGAACAACCCATCAGCAAAGATGCAAAAACGAACGCTTATGTACAGTGCGTTGCAAACAGCATCACGCAATACATTCCTAAACAAGGTTTTAGTGAATGGGAAGTTGTTGTCTTTGACAGTGACCAAGTAAACGCATTCGCCCTACCAGGCGGAAAAATTGGCGTATATACCGGGTTACTTAAGGTAGCGGTTAATCAAGACCAACTCGCGACAGTTATCGGGCACGAAGTGGCGCACGTTTTAGCAGACCACAGTAACGAGCGCCTATCTCAGTCTCAAATCGCTAACACTGGTTTATCGGTTACTAGCATCGCATTAGGCGCATCAGAATACAGCCAATATCAAGGTATGACGATGGCTGCTTTAGGTTTAGGCGTTCAGTATGGCGTTATTCTACCGTATGGGCGAACTCAAGAGTCTGAAGCCGATGTTGTTGGCCTAGAGTATATGGCTAGAGCTGGATTCGATCCTAACCAAAGTGTCGACCTATGGCAAAACATGGCGAAGGCATCGGGTGGTAATCAGCCCCCAGAACTGCTTTCTACACACCCTTCGCACAGTACGCGTATCAAAGATCTGCAAGCGACGATCAAAACGCTTCCCCAATCGGGTTCTCCAAGACCAAATTGCAAAGCGTAATTTACATTTGTCTAGACGCTAAACTTCGAATACAAAAATGCCCTATCCATATTGGCTAGGGCATTTTTTTGTTTTGATTCTTGTTAAGTACCAAGAATTTGCAATGGTAGGCTTAATAGCTGATCACCAGTAGATGCAAAATACCAGATAACACCAATCAAACTACTCACTAAACCCACATACCAAACAAACGACACGACTTGACCGTATTTGTCTAATGGTAACAAGTGACTGTGGTGACGCCCTTTCCATTCGAACAGTATTTCCACACTACCCATAATCAATAAGAAACCAAACAAGGTAAGATTCAACTGATAACTCAGTACCACACCAGCAACAGCTGCTGCGATACACAATACAATACCAAGCACGCTGTTCATTGAGAAACTGATACTTTTCAGTACATGTCCGCCATCGAGAGGCAAAATTGGCAATAGATTAAACAAGTTCAATAGCGCGTTGAATGCCGCAAGCCCAGCAAAGAACATCTCGCCAGTGATCCAGTACAACACCATAAACACCAAAGACAATATCAATCCGAACAATGGCCCCATGATTGAGATAACTACATCTTGCCAGCGCGTATTGATCTTCTCATCGGATAACGCTAAACCACCAAGGAACGGTATCAAATAGATGCCTTTGGTCTTCATACCAAAGTATTTCATCGCTCTAATATGGCCGTATTCATGGAACATAAGGCAAGCGATTAGAGCCAAAGCAAATTGAATTGAAAACAGCCATGAATACGCAGCCAAGCTCGCTGAGGCAAGTACGACTTTGATTAGCTTGGCACTTTTTAATGCTTTCATACCAAGCGACACTAATCCAATTAAGCTAAAACGCTTCTCAGGTTTAGGTGCTACAACGGGAGTTTGTTGCTCGATGTCTTTAGTGTCTCGGTTACCTTCGGCAATCGTTTGACCATTGACGGAGGCTTTGTAGTACATCTCAAATGGCTGCCATTGAACTGACGCCTCGACGTGACACTGCAACGTATCTTCGCCAGATTGCAACATGAATGAGTGAGTTCGAGCATTATCTTGCTCTGAGGTCGCATCCAGTTGAGACACAAGTGTATTATCCCAGAACAGTTGTTGCCAACCAGCCATTGAACCTTCTAAACGAAGCGGTTTTCCAAGAAACTCTATCGCGAGTAATTCCAAACTTAAATTCCAATTTAATGCCATCGTAAATGAAACCGTATTATGCCGATTTAGCGATTAACGGTAAACACAAACGAAGTTGTTACATATTTAAGCAATTGAACACTATTTATTCCGATAATGCGCATAAACATTCTGGTCACACCTCCAACCACAAATAAAGCATTGATTGTATGCATATTATAAATGTTAAAGTCCCGCCCCGTAAAATTATAACTTCACAAAATGATAACTCATTCTTTGACTTTACATGAAACATGAATTTAACATGTCATTTACATTGGAGCATCACAAATAAGAATGCTCAGTGTGTTTTCAACAATAAGAATGAGATTTGATGCCCTAGGAGGGTCAAGGATGAAAACAATACAACGCTCTCTCGTTTCGCTTTCTGTGCTATTTGCATGTAATTCACTTGCGGCTGGTTTCCAAGTTGCGGAGCATTCTGCCTCAGGCCTTGGACGCGCATTTTCAGGTGAAGGTGCAGTTGCCGACAACGCGAGTGTACTTGCGAGAAACCCCGCTGCAATGACCCTATTTGATACAGCCCAATTTTCAGGCTCGGTTTCTGTCGTTGATCCAGAAGTAGACATTACTCAAAACAATGTTCCAGGTTCTGGCGGGCAAAGTCAGACATCTAAAGACGTCGCTCCCCTTCAGATTGTACCTGGTGCTTACTACATTAGCCCAATCAATGAGCAATGGGCTTGGGGCATTGGTATGTTTTCCAACTACGGTGTTGCTACCGATTACCCAGATGATATCTACGCGGGTGATCTAGCTGGTGATACATCACTAATGTCTGTCAATTTAAACCCAAACGTAGCGTATAGAATCGACGACCAATTCAGCATTGGTGCTGGCGTAAACCTTGTTTATGCAGAAGCTGAACTCAACCGACACCAAGGTGCTATTTCAAATGTTACTGGTGATCCTTCGTCGACGAAGTTAATCAGTATGACTGGCGAAACATTCGCATTTGGTTGGAATGTGGGTGGCTTATATGAATTGAATGAAAACAATCGATTTTCTATCGCTTATCGTTCGGAAGTTGACCTTGATTTTGACGATGGTGATTTCAAAGATTACACCGGTGGAATCGTACAAGGTAGCGCAACTGCAACGACTGGCCGCTTAAAAATTACCTTACCTTCAATTATTGAAATATCGGCTTTCCACCAACTGACCGATCAGTGGGCTATCCACTACGGTTGGCAACAAACGGGTTGGAGCAGTTTTAAAGAACTTAAAGCAACCAGTCCAGATTGTACAAATGGTGAGTGTTTCAAAAAGACGGAACACTACGAGGATAACAACCGCTACTCGTTGGGTGCGACTTATCAGTTGAATAAAGAGTGGACTCTAAGAGCGGGTCTTGCTTATGACGAACAAGCAGGCCAAACGACTTTAAGTATCCCAGACAGCGATCGTTACTGGTACAGCACAGGTTTGACTTACCAGTACAGCCCAGATCTTTCTATTGATGCTGGTTTTGCCCTTGTACAAAGCAAAGGTGGTGACTTCACTGAGACCAATAAATTGGGTCAAAAGCTTGAATTTTCAGGTGATGCAGTAGCTTACTTATCTGCAATTCAATTGAACTACACCTTTAACTAAACGGAATTCAAACATGAAAAAGTTATTTAGTGTTTCGCTGCTTGCTTCGGCGATATTTCTTGCAGGTTGTGGTGATGACTCTTCGAGTTCAGGTGCCTCAACTGCCGTTAAATATGAGCAGTACATTCAAGATTCACTGGCTCGCACAACGAGTATTAAGTTTCATCTAAGTGGTGCGAACAAAGCGGTTCCACTGCCAAGCTTTGCTTTGATGGACACGACGGATGGCACTCTCGGGTTACCAACGGGTGGTAAAGATTCGTTAACGAATCCAATTGCGGCAATGAACACAATGGATGGCTGGTCTACTTCGATGCCAATCATTATGAATTTCGAAGGTACCGGTCTTGCCGACGGTGTCGCGACTGGCGGCGTTTACATTCTAAAACTTAGCAGTTCACTCACATCCACAACACCACCAACGGTTACAGGCGTGTTGACTCTAGGTACGCACTTTAATGTGTTATCTAGCGCTGCAACGGATGCCTTTACTATTGTATTTAAAGATTCACTCGATGCTTCAAGCGAATACGTGTTGGCACTGTCGAATGAACTGGCCGATGTTAATGGCGACCCGGTAGGTATGTCGTCAAGCTACGCGGCTCTGAAATCAAGTTCAGTGACGTATACTGACGGCAGCTTAGCTCAAGCTCAGAAAGTAACTCAGGGTGTAGAGCAAATCTTTGCAGGGGCGAATGCCGCCGGCAAGGTTAGCCTTGATACCAAAGACATCATTTATTCGACGTGGTTTACCACCGAATCGGTTGGCGGCTCGCTTTTCGCAACAAAAGCAGCAACAGCGACTGGGTTGGCTTCTGCGAACCTAAATGGTGTATGGAAAGGCAGTGCAAACCCTAATTCGGTTGACCTAAAAGCCGCTTACACTATGTCGTTTCTTCCTGCAGTAACATTCAAAACAGCATTAGCAAATGACACTGATTTTGATAAATACATTGGTGGCGGCGACTCGACTAAGATTGCTAAAGCCAAATTTGCTATTGGGGCGATGTACGATGCATCAAGTGCAGATGTCAATGTAAGTCAAGGGTCGGTTAAGTTACCTCACTACTTAGAAACAAGCAGCAGCAAATGGAATACTCAGCCGTTTGAATCCGCTATGCCTAGCCTAGCTAAGGTTTCAAATGCTCTAAGTAATAGTGCAGAAAAGGCGAACATGGCCGCTCAGCTTATTGCTGCTGGTATTGATGCAAGTATATTAGCGACAAGTCAAACAGAGCAGCTTAAACTCATTGGTTTAAATTTGACTCTTAAAGATGGTTCAGCACTTGATAGCGAGCGAGTCATCACCAAATACTCACCTGTTCCTCAAGTTAAATCATTAGAAGACGTCGAACTCTTACTGTTTACGCCAAATGGTTCTGATCCTACTAATGTTGTGATCTACCAACACGGTATCACCTCAGCGAAAGAAAACGCTTATGCTTTCGCTTACAACCTTGCAAAAGCAGGTGTAGCTGTATTGGCGATTGACTTACCGCTCCATGGTACACGTAGTTTAGATGATACTCGTTCGGCAAACGCTGACGTGTTAGCTTATCTGAACTTGGCGAACTTACCCGTCGCTCGCGATAACGTGCGTCAAAGTGCGCTTGATGTTATGGGCTTACGCGCATCTTTAGCCGTTTCATTAAAAGCTGGGGCACTCACAACGTCTCCATTGAAGGCATTTAATCTAACTACTGGCTCACAAGTGAAGTTCTTAGGCCACTCGCTAGGTGGTATTGTTGGAACAACAGCAGTTGCAGCCTCTAACCGTACTCTCGGTAGTGTCGCAGCTAATTCGCTTTACTCATTCAGTTCAGCAGCAATTGAAAACTCAGGGGGACAAATATCTAACCTTCTGCTTGGTTCTACAGAGTTTGGCCCTCAAGTTAAGCACAGCGTTGCATTGAGCGCTTCAACTGAGTACGCAGGCTTCGCAACCGCTAACTGTGGAAGTCTTACTAGCAAACAGTGCTACACAACGTTTGAAGCAAACGCGACCGCTGCGCAAAAAGCTACCATGACGGCCGCTTTTCAGCAGTTCGCTTATGCTGCACAAACTGTGTTGGATACTGTGGATCCGTTTACCAATGCTTCTTACCTAGTTGCTTCTGGTTCACCTCTTTTGCCTATTTATATGGCTCAAGTGCAAGGTGACGATACAGTACCAAACTCTGTCGCAAACGCTCCGTTCGCGGGAACGACACCGTTAGCAACTAAGTTAGGCCTCAAGGTGGTTGATTCGAGTAACACAAGCCCTGATGGTGCGAAGGACTTTGTTAAGTTCAGCGATGTTGCTGCGCACAGTACGTTTGTAGTTCCGCAAGATAAGACGACACCGACACCTTTGGATGAAGATCATCATGTCAGTATGCAGGCACAAGCTGTAGATTTCCTAATTGACAACGCGCTAACTTCAGCATCAATAACAGGTTCCTTCTTAGAATAAAAAACGTTGCTACTAAACAAATGCCAGCCTAACCGCTGGCATTTTTGTTTCTGCGGCCAATCAACCTTCTCTAGCTAACCGTTTGCATACAACGTTAAAACACAAATGGTTGATCTCGGCTAAAATTAATCAAGACAGAATACCGTACGACCTCTTTCTTTATTGAAAATAAAGTGGATAATAGCCCCCGTAATTAATACCTAATAAATGTGAGTCCATTATGTCTTCTGAAGCTACTATGCTAGAACGCTGCCAATCTAAATGTGAACTATGTGGTTCTGATTCTTCTCTTACTGCGTACGCAGTGCCGCCACACAGCCACGTAACAGTGGATCACGGCATTATGGTATGTGACAAATGCCTTGGTGAGATTGACGAGCCTAAAGATATCAACCACTGGCGCTGCCTAAGCGACAGCATGTGGAGTCAAGAGGCACCAGTTCAAGTAACGGCATGGCGTCAACTTACTCGTCTGAACACTGAAAGCTGGGCTCAAGACGCACTAGACATGATGTACCTTGAAGAAGAAACATCAGTTTGGGCACAAATCGGCATGTCTGCTGATGACAAGCCTCTTGATGTGAACGGCGTTGAGCTTAAAAAAGGTGACGACGTAACAGTAATCAAAGACCTTCCAATCAAAGGTACTAACCAAGTGATTAAGCAAGGTACTGTTATCCGTGGCATCAGCGTTGGTGACGACCCTAAGCTTGTTTCTGGTAAAACAAACGGCGGTCAATCAATGTACGTAATCGCTGAGTTCTGCCGTAAGAAGTAATTCTTCTCTTAGCTGAACAAAATCTCAAAGGCGCTAATGAATAATTAGCGCCTTTTTAATATCTCAAATTTTCACGACTTAAAACTATCAATAAGTTGCTCGCGGTACTCTTTAATAACAGACACCAAAGAGCCTTTGATACCACTGACTTGCTTCGAGTGCGGGCACCACAAAGCGAATCCAAATTTGAATCCTTCCACCATTTGCGCAGAATGAATGGGCTCAATTGAATGTTTTGAAAACTCAGAGTCGGTAAAAAAAGCCTTAGGAAGAAGTGCCCATCCAAAACCCTCTTCAAGCATTTTGATCATTAACGAAAGCTGATCGATCTCTTCATAGTCAGAGCTCACGATAATCTTTTCAGACATACCTTCGTCAATCAGAGACTTCAATACGAACTGTTTAGAGTTCCTAAGTGCGACTAATACTTCGTCTTTATCGATATGTGAGAGTTCTCCCCCTTTTTGTCCGAATGGATAGAACTCAAAATGCCCAAGGAAAGTAGAATCAAAACTATGCATCGCTCGGCTATTGTGAGCATTCACAAGTCCAAAGTGATATTCCCCACTTTGTATTCCTTGTTTAATTTCGTTCTTATTCCTAACCAGAAAGTTCACTCGCATCATTGGGAAATCGTGCTTAAGTCGTTTTCGTATATCTACCAAAACACGTTGTGGAACGAAACTAGAATACGCGATTGTTATTTTCTCTAGCCCACCATAAGAGAGGCTCAACGCCACTTTGTCAAAAGTACGAGCTTGCTCAATCGTCTGTTTTGCGTAGTGATAAAGGAGGTGCCCGTCCTCCGTTGGTTCTACAGAGCGGCCGACCCTTTCAAAAAGATGCACAGCAAGGTGGTCTTCCAAATTTGTAATAACCTGGCCGACGGTCGTTCTGTGCTTGTTGAGTTTTACTGCTGCTTTGCTGAATGACCGTTGTTCATAAACGGTCACAAACGCGAGAAGTTGTTCAATACTAAAGTTCATTTTGATGTGCTTACTTTCTTAGTCATGCATATGAAATAGAAAAATATCTACTGCATCAGAATAATAATGATAAAAAGACGGAGCTAAATAGCTAATGATTTGTGCCTTTTGCTAACTCTTCTTTCTAGTATATACCTAAACCTACCTAAGTTTGATGGATCCGATCCTCTATATACGATTATTAACATTGCCATAGTTCCTTTATCGTGACCTTCTTCAAACGATAGAGACAGACCCATGAACACAATGCCACATGAACTCGTGTGGGGTGAGATCTACTTCCCTCCTTTGCTATTGGTTATCGCGTTAGCTTATGTATTGACGATATTGACTGGCTCAATCGCGACAAAACTTGGGCTACATAAATATGTCGCTTTTCCTGCAATTGCCGAATTAAGCCTAATCGTGATTTTCGTCGGCGTTATCGGTCAATTCATTACCATCTTCTGAGGAATTCACCTTGATTAAACGTTATCTCATCACGCTACTACTGGTCGTTGCCGCAAGCTCTGTGGTTTATAGCTATTACCAATCTTATTCGAGTAATCCCTGGACTCGAGATGGTCAGGTCAGCGCTTACATAGTTTCTATTACCCCTCGAGTCACCGGGCAAGTAACTAAAGTCCATATTGAAGACAACTCACAGGTAGTTAAAGGGGATCTACTGTTTGAGATCGACCCAAGTATTTATCAAGCGGCCTACAATAAAGCACTCGCGACACAGAAACAGGCTCGCGCGCTCTTAGCAAAAGCTAAAAACGAAGAGCAACGCGCGTTGAACTTAGAAAAAAGAACGCCTGGCGCGCTGCCAGTGCTGACCTTGAATAACCTGAACAACGCGGTTGAGACAAATGCAGCTAACGTTGCACTAGCAAAGGCCAATGTTGAAGAGGCACATTTAAATCTCAAATACACCAAGGTTTACGCTCCAACGAATGGCTTCATCACGAACTTAAACCTACGAGAAGGCTCTCAAGTCGTCGCTAATACACCGGTAGTTGCGCTGATCGATGAAGACAGTTTCTGGATCGAAGGCTATTTCAAAGAGACTGATCTTGTGAACGTTGCACCAAACGACAAAGCTATCGTCACGCTCATGACGCGCAATGATGTTCAATTAAAAGGCCATATTAAAAGCATTGGCTTTGGCATTGCGACACAAGATGGCAGTACTGGTAATGACCTTCTTCCCAACGTGAACCCAAATTTTCAATGGATTCGCCTCGCTCAGCGTATACCAATTAAAGTAGTACTCGATAACGTGCCTGAAGACTTGCAACTTCGTGTCGGCATGACAGCTTCAATCAAAATAATCAAATAGTTGGATGGCATTTATGTTCAGTGCATCGACCAAAGAAGCAATTAAGGCTTCTCTCGCGATTGTTATCTCTATCTGCCTTGCGTTGTGGTTTCAGTGGGAAAAACCCTATTGGGCGGCAATTGCGGTTGCTGTCATGGCATTGAACGAGAGTTTTGCCCATTCAATAAACAAAGGCCATAACCGATTAATGGGAACCTTGTTAGGGACGGGTTATGCCTTTTTCTTGATTGCGATGTTTTCGCAAGACCGCTTTCTGTTTTTGATGTTTTTCACTTTATTTCTCGGTACATGCATCTTCATGTCGAGTGATGAAAAGTACGGTTATGTCTTTTCTATAGGCTTTGCTGTCTGTTCCATCATCTCTTGTATGGGGGGATTCGATAACCAAATTACATTCTATTTTGCGGTGCTACGAATACAAGAAACTTTGCTAGGCGTTATCACCTTCTCGATTGTTTATCGTCTAATCTGGCCGGTAAACACTGAACAAAACTTCGAACAACGATTTGAAACAAGCAGAGAAACGCTGATAACAGCAATGAGCGATACCAATAACCTTGATATAGAAGCCTTAGAGTCCAATACCGCTAATATTAAAAAGCTTTATCAACTGTTGGATTTACCGCTCACTGGCAGTTATCACCTAAAGCAAAATATCCAAGCGTGGCGTTTACGTGTCCGTGAAATTGCTCATATTCAAGATCGTCTGCTTGAACTCGCCTCGGATGAACTTACTCAACCTATTGATTGGCCAATTCTCACAGAAAAACTGGAAAAACTAGAGTTAATGGCGCCACACTTGTCATTGATTGATGATGTGCCGTTTGTGAAGAGTGAGAAGAAAAACGTTTCTTGGCACCATGAGCACCGTACCTTTGTTCAACACCTGGATGAAGATGGGAGAAAAGTCTTACAAGGAGTCTCGATGTTCGTCACGTCGCTACTGGTTTGGATATATCTACCTGTGCCGGGCGGTTTTATTTTTCCGATGATTGCAGGCGTATTTTCTTCCATGTTACCGACGATGCCACCAAGTGTTATCAAAGATGCGTTTTTCGGGGTGATAGGCACTGGTACCGTTATTTTACTTCAATACATCTTTATCATGCCGATGATGACTGAGTTGTGGCAATTAGCACTGTTCTATTTCATTAATAGCATGGTGATATGGAAAGTGTTCGCAACGCCTAAACTGATGGTGCACCGAATACTTGGCATTAACCTGCTGGTCGTACTGACGTCTGGCGCGCTTAATCTAACACCGGTTTATCAGATTCAAACACCATTACTGATGTTAACCACACTGCTCGTCATTTTGATGATCGGCAAATTATTTACTGACCTCTTTAGAGTCAAGAGTGTCGTTTAATCTCGTTACGCGGATTTGCTAAACTTAGGGCTAAAAATAAAAAAGGCGCAATTAAGCGCCTTTAGAAATTCTATTTTTACTGACTCAATATCAGTTATTTCTCAACCAAACATCTTGGTTTTTAGGTGCTTTCTTCTTTTTCTTCTTGCCTGTACCAGCCGGTGGCGCAACCGGTTTTAATGCAGCAACAAGTGCAGCGGTTGCTTCTTCATCCACTTCAAAGCCTTCGATTTGCTCACGCTCAAGACGAATTTTGTTCTTCTTCTCGATGATTGTGAAGTGATGGTAGTCTTCGTGATCGATCAAAGATAATGCTAAACCAACCTCACCTGCACGACCGCTTCGGCCAATACGGTGCATGTAGTCTGATGGACTACGTGGTAAATCAAAGTTGATAACTACAGGAAGCTTTTCAATATCCAGACCACGAGCTGCGATGTCTGTCGCGATCAGAACGTCAATCTCGCCAGATTTAAAATCTTCTAGGATACGAGTACGTGAACCCTGACCTTTATCACCGTGGAATACTTCCGCAATGATACCGCGCTTGTATAGCTTGTCTGCTAAATGTTCACAGCTGTTCTTCGCATTCACGAAGATCAGAGCTTGGCGCCATTCGTGTTGCTGAATCAGGTGCGCTAACAAAGCTGTCTTACGACCTTTCTCTACTTCGAATACTCGCTGAACTAGCGTGCTCGCATTGGCACTTTGAAGTTGGACTTCAATTGGGTCGTTCAGTAATTCGTGAGTCAACGTTTTAACTTGCTCAGGGAAAGTCGCAGAGAACAACAGAGTTTGCTTCTTGCTTGGCAGCAGCTTCAAGATCGCGTCGAGCTCTTCTGTAAAGCCAAGGCTCAACATTCGGTCAGCTTCATCAAGCACTAACGTTTTTACTTTATCGAGTTTGATAGCGTTGCTTGAGATCAGATCAAGCAAACGACCCGGTGTTGCCACCAAGATGTCTGTGCCGCCACGTAACGCTTGCATCTGAGTGTTCACCGATACACCACCGAATACACAAACAGTTTTGATTGCACCGTTGAAATGTACTGCGTAAGACTTAACGCTATCGGCAACTTGCTTAGCAAGCTCACGTGTAGGAACCAAGATAAGGCCGGAAACATAGTTACCTTTGCCTGAACGACGGTCTAGAGGTGCATCTTCATGGATTTGTTGTAACAGTGGAAGTGCAAAGGCTGCGGTTTTACCTGAACCTGTATTTGCGCCTGCAATTAGGTCGCGTCCTGCTAACACACTTGGAATAACTTGCGCTTGGATAGGCGTTGGCTGTTGGTATTCAAGCTCGGTAAGACGAGCCATCAAAGGAGAGATTAAGCCAAGATCAGAGAAGTTGGTTGGTGTTGTGGTGTTAGTCATTAATTGCAGGAACTCAAAGCTAAAATAATAGCGCGCTATATTAACGTATTTCAGCAGTATTACGTAACTAAATCGCCCCTTTCTCTCGTGTTTTAGCAATGAGCCCCACTACAACACATCCAGTATCAAGCTATGGCAAGTTTAATTCAGCCACCCTGCTACCGTTTGTTCCGGTGTATACGAGTTAGGTTCGGTTAACCACACGGCTACAGCATCTGGCGTTGCGACTAATGGATCAAAATCGACATTGAATTGCCATTCAGACTCACCACGTCGATAGCCGTCATAAACCACGACAAAATCGTGCTCAAGTTTCTTACCTCTGTTCTCGCCCGCTTTAACGCTGGTGACTTCGTTCATCGCCAACAAGGTAATATGAGCGACATAATCACCTTTGCCTTCGTAATGCACGCTGAACGTATCGCCTTTATGGTTCACTGTTAATTTAGGATTAATTTGTTGTTGGAGCGATGGCAAGGTTCTGTCTAGCCAATTAAAGTAACCACGCCACTCTTTTCCATCGACGATAAAGCCCGGGGTATAAACACCACTTGTTACCCCATAAGCTTTGTACAAGCGTTGCTTCTGACTGAATGCCTTGCTCGCGAACTTATCTCCCCACCCTAGGTAGTCCCAGTAATCGACGTGATAGGCGAGAGGAATGACTTGTGTCCAAAGATTAGGGTCGTCTTCAAAAGTACTAAGGTAGGCATCAGCAGGCGGACAACTTGAACAACCTTCAGAGGTGAACAGTTCGATAACCTGCGCAGGTTGACCTTCATTACTCCAGGTTTGTGCAATCGACACAGAAGAGTAAAAGCCGATCGGTAAGGCAAGTAAACAGAGTTTAATCAATGGTGAGTTGCAGCTGGCGTGTGACATACCGTGATCCTTGTACGAAGCGAATTTACTGGCGCTCAAATACAGACCGTTATGCCTAAGTCTTTCTTTCAGGTGATGAGTTTTCAGGTGCTTAGTTTATTTTAAATGCTTAGTTTCTTTGAGATACACAGCTTATTGCAGATACAAAAACGCCAGCTTCAGAAGCTGGCGTTTTCTTAAAATTCTATATTTTTACATGTTAACGCGGAGATTAACGGTTGATACCGATATCGCGTTGCATGTGACCAGATAGGTCGCTTGAGTAGTAACTACGTGGAGAGTTGTCTACAAAAAGAATATCGAAAATGTGTGCAATCAATCCTTTGAAGTTAACCGAGTAGGTCTTCTTATCCATAGAGTTAGGAACAGCGATAGTATTCATTTGCATTGCTTGAGCCATGATTGCCTCTCTATAAATTTGTTTAAGTGGTTCGTTCTGATGACAAGAATAATAGGTGATTTTTTACACGTTAAAAAATGACTAAATTTGGGCATTCAGATTAGTTTTTCTAATAAAACAAACCATTAACAACGCATGAAAATACATATTCACAAATGGTGACTATAAATTCACAATGGCGTTAAAATCATGCATTTAGTACAAATACCCTTCAAATCATAGTGGCCAATGTCACAGAAATTTTACATAAATAATTTTTCCACTTCATCGACCACATACCGATTATAAACTTTTCGATAAGTTATATTTGTTTCTAATTCACTTGTTCAATGTCTGGCTTCTTAGCATAAATCGACGCTATAACCGCAACCGTCATGGTAGAAATCAGCACCGCCAACGACCAATACGTCGGTATAGCCCATTCGCTATCAACCAGTAGCATTTTTACACCAATAAAGACCATGATGAATGCCAGCGCAGGCTTCAAGTAAATGAACTTATCCATCATGCCTTGCAGTACAAAGTACAAAGAACGGAGACCAAGTAACGCAAATACGTTTGCAGCAAGTACTAAGAAAGGTTCTTGTGTTACCGCAAAGATCGCAGGAATAGAATCCAATGCAAACATCACATCCATAACTGCAATCGCACCGATCACCAACATCATTGGAGTGAATGCCCATTTAGCACCCTGTTTAACCATTAATGCAGGGCCATGGAAATCTTCGGTTACCGGCATCACTTTACGAAGTAGCTTTTCAGGCAGTGTATTCACGCTTTCCTCTTCGCCCTTGTCTAACGCCAGTTTAATACCAGTACCAATCAAGAACGCAGCGAACACGTAAAGTACCCAGTGGTATTCCGCCAATAGCTGTGCGCCTAGTGCGATCATAATTGCACGAAGTACCAATGCACCAATTACGCCCCAAAGAAGCGCACGTGGTCTTAGATGCTCAGGAACTTGGTATTGAGCAAAGATCATCGCGAAAACAAATAGGTTGTCTACACTGAGTGATTTTTCTAGCAAGTAACCCGTAATGAATGACACGGTTGCTTTTTGCGCTGTGTAGTCACTATTTGGTGCATAAATGTCCCAGAATAAGTAAATAGAACCAGCAAACAAAAATGCAAGTACAAACCAAAAAACGCTCCAGATTGCCGCTTTTTTAATTGTGACGTTCCCACCACGAGTCTGATAGATATCAATAGAGACGAGAATCACTGTTAGCAGGAAAAAACCCGCATAAGTCGTCATGATTGGCGATGAAAAAAAGGATTCACTATTTGTAGATAATAGAGATTGAGTTGAGTTCATTATTCCTCCGGGCGGAAGAACTTTACAAAGACCTTCCGCAAACAAAACATATCAAGTTCCACGACGGATCTTGATTGTGATTGCGTTGGTCTCGTTGAAGTGAAATATGGGATTTCACCTTTACATACCGGATAGGCTCTTAGCCTAACGAGATGACGACATGTAAACTTGCGCTAACTACTCCCCAAACGCGTGGATAATATTCCCCTATTTGTGTTTCGTCTATTAAAATTTGCACTAGAAATACAAAAAAGGAGCAAATGCTCCTTTCTTATTGATGCCACCCTGTCAAATAGATACTCGAATTGATTCTAAGAATAAATCCGCTAACCAAATTCACGATGGCACTGCGTAGTTACACTGCAAAACGATCAAGTAATAATTCTGCGTAAATTACTATCTTGCGTAAATTACAATCCTGCAGTCGGTATCAAATACACTAACGCAGACCAAACCGATACCCAACCAACCACCGCTACTGCATCTAACCAATCTTTCTTATCCATGCTTATCTCCACAAGAAGTGTGACCTGCAGGAATAAAGCATAAACAATGCCAAATTTATAAACAGCTAGAACTAATAATGTTAAGTGCAAGCATTGACGCTGGCTATCTAAAACACTCCATGCAATTCAGCGGTTCATTGTGTTTAAGAGATTCTGGGTATTCTTGCAAGAACTCAATAAAACAGTCTGCCATAGAATCGGTCGTCACCACGCCATCACCTATCATATCTAAGACGGCGTTATAGCCCTCTTTTCCTTTCATGGTGTAGGCTGACGACGCGCCTCGGTAAATTCGGTCGCGAGACACAGGCTGCCAACCGGATGTTTCAGAGTGTATTTCTAGATGATGAATCCTATGTCCTAAGGGTGCTTCTTTGTGATAACAAAATCTCAAGTTATGAGTATAAGGAAAGCTACCTGAACCCGTGCCCACAACACCATTATCGAGCGCGTTGTTAATTGCCCCTTCGAGCATGCCTGCGATCGTTTCACCTTTTACGTCATACACACCAATGGGTACGGCAAACGGTAGTAGTTTTCCGGCAATATCGGCAACGGATACATCACCACTATTGAGTGAATTTCGCACTCCACCAGAGTTGTGAATCGCAAATTCAACCTGATGCCCTTTTTTGTTCATTAGGTAGTGAAATGATTGAGCAACCAAGGGCGCAAGCTGACTTGGACCTTTCTCATCCGGGATCCGAATATGGCGCAGTGTTGTGTCTGCATGAGCAATCACTTGTTGCTGAAGCTTTCGAACTCTCGGCTGGTATTTATCCGTCAGAATGCTCTGCAGCTCAGGATCTTTCTTACACACTGCAATATTAGGGTGATTATTCAAAAACTCACACGCCATATCATGAGCGTCGTCTTGCCCTACTTCACTTAGCTTTGCATCTATAAACAGTCGACGGCCTAACAGCAGTTCGTTTTTACCGTTAAAGTGAGTCACTTTGCCTTCAGCATCGAACTCGATTTCGCAGTGTCCTAAGCTCATGGCGTGGAAACCCGCTTGCACAACATAGGTGTCACCGACTTTCACACCGTAGTCATCGTCTTTGACTAAGCCAATATCAGAGAAATCACCTTGTAAGCGATGACTATGGCCACCAACAATGACGCCAATACCTGTTACGTTGGCTGCTAACTCTAAATCAGCTTCGTAACCAAGATGGCTAAGTAACACAATCTTGTTGATACCAGCTTTATGAATCTGCTCAATGGTCGCTTTTGCTGTTTCTAAAGCATTTTCAAATGGTGTATCGATATCTGGATTAGCAATGCCTGCCATCTTGTCGATGCTTAAGCCGAATATTGCAACCTTCTCGCTATCAAACTCTTTCGTTATAAAAGAAGCACTTCGCGTTGCAGTCAGATAAGGCTTAACAATTTCGTTGTCCGCTAAGGTATGAGTTTTATTGATATCCTCATTCGATAGATTCCAGTTACCGGCCAACAGTGGGAATTTGATTCTTTTAGCGAAAATCGCAACGGGCTCATTACCCATGTCTAGCTCGTGATTGCCGAGCGTCATGGCATCTATATTAAGGGCGTTCAACAAATCGGCGTTGGCTTTTCCCTTGAATAAAGAAAAGTACAAAGTGCCCTGGAAGCAGTCACCAGCATGCAGGAACAGGGTTCCAACCTTCTGACGCTGGGCATCTTGTTCTATTTGTTTGAAGCGTGTTGAAATTCGAGCAAAGCCACCAGTACTGACATAAGGTTCAATGATGTGGTTGTTCATTTTAAGTGATAGCTGTAACGAGGTTGGTTCAAAGTATGAGTGGGTGTCGTTGATGTGTGCCAACACTATTTTTGTCGGCTTATTCTTTTTAGTCATATTTTCTTCTCTCTTTGTCCCTTCATACTAGGTCGAGAATCATGACAGAATCGTGAATTTTATGAAACTGCACTGCAAAAAAATACTCGAGATAGATCGAAAATCTCATTTTGCACCGTATAAATAAACAACGGGTTTTGTGACAGGTGAGCATACCAGATTTGTGTTTTTCGATTATGATTAAAGATATCTGTTAGCTTTCAAACAATTAGCAGAGCCTTCCGTTAGGAGTAAGCCTATGCAACTAGAAAGAATCGAGATTTCTGGCTTTCGAGGTATTAAGCGCATGTCTCTTGCGTTTGATGAGCTAACCACGCTTATTGGTGAAAATACTTGGGGTAAGTCTTCATTATTGGATGCCCTTTCCGTCGTTCTCCCTTCAGACGGAGTTCCATATCACTTCGAAATGACCGATTTCCATGTCGATTACTCAGTTTCACATCCACAGTCTCAACACCTTCAAATTGTTCTCGCGTTAAAAGCCAACGATAAAAGTGAGCTAAATGCAGGACGTTATCGCAAACTCAAGCCGGTGTGGGTTCAAGACGAGTTTGGTGTTTTTCGTATCTATTATCGAATCAGTGCCACGTTAGAACAGTATGAAACGACAACACACTATGCATTTTTGGGGTTGGACGGAAACCCTCTCAAGCTTCATCACTCAGAAAAGCTCGCTCAAGAATTAATGACGTTACACCCTGTAATTCGTTTAAGAGATGCAAGACACTTCGATCGCCCTTTCAACGGCAACTCACTTAACCATAATGCTCACCTACCAGCCAATGTTCATGCTAGCAACGGTCACGCTAATAATGTGAACGGAAATAGTAACGGCCAGAGTCAAACAACCAATGGTAATGGCAGCAATGGAAACGGCAATAACGGAAATGGGCGTCAGGCAAGGATAGAAAAGCGCATCGACAACACCTGCCGTCGCCTTATGGCAATACCCGGACATGTTAATAAAGGTGAAATGCGCAGTAGTCTTGAGTCGATGCAAAGCTTAATAGAACACTACTTCTCATTTAAGAGTGTCTCACGTAAAAATCCGAGAAAACCGCGTGATGGGTTACTTTACTCAGCTGGTGCGAACGACAAGAGCATTCATCAATTGGTCGAAGAGACCAAAAACAAACAAACTCGCTTATTATTCATGGGGTTGCTTAATGCCTATTTGCAAGCAAAAGGGCCAAATGACTTAAGAAGATGTGCTCGCCCTCTTTTGATCCTTGAAGATCCAGAAGGTCGATTGCACCCAACGCACTTGGCAAGGGCTTGGAGCTTGATGCAAAAGCTGCCCATGCAAAAAATCCTGACCACCAACAGTGGCGATCTACTTGCTGCTGTGCCGCTTCAATCGATTCGTCGTTTAGTACGTCAGTCAGATAAAACCATTGCCAACCAACTCAATGTGAACCACTTCAGCAAAGATGAACTTCGTCGAATTGGTTTTCATATTCGTTTTCACCGGTCCGGCGCTCTGTACGCTCGCTGCTGGTTGTTAGTAGAAGGTGAAACCGAAGTCTGGTTGTTTAACGAGTTAGCCAACCAATGTGGGTATAACCTTGCTGCGGAAGGCGTTCAAATTATTGAGTTCGCGCAGTCTGGTCTTAAAGCGCTCATTAAAGTAGCGCAAGAGTTTGGTATCGATTGGCATGTAGTAACTGATGGTGATGCAGCCGGAAAAAAATATGCGGCGACTGTGCTATCTAAACTTGGTAATGATCAAGAACGACATCGCCTCACAGAACTGCCTGATAGAGACATCGAGCACTACTTGTACATGAATGGGTTTGAGAACTTTTTCAGAGACATGGTTAAGATTCCTTATGATCACCCTATTCCAGCGAAAAAAGTTGTGGCTAAAGTTCTCAAGAAACACGCAAAACCAGACCTGGCTTTAGCGATCGTGTCTCATTGTGAGAATCAAGGACAAGACTGTATTCCATTGTTGTTGAGATGGACTTTGAAACGCGTGATCACCATGGCAAACGGAAATACCTAGCTTCTTGCTTATCTGATAAGTGCTATTAGTTCTTCTGTTGATAATTTCTTGAATTGATTAAGAAACCAAAAAAGGCACACCAAGTGGTGTGCCTGTATAAATCGATATACAAATTAATTGGGGGTTATCTTGCAAGAGTTCACAGTGACTAAACTAAGGTTAGGTTAACGAATTAAGGTTAGGTTAACGAATTAAGCCTTGGCTTGTTTAGCGTGTTGTTCAACCGCTTCCGAAGATTGAGTCGATTTTTCGTGAAGCCAAAGCCCCGTTGCTTTCATCAAGTATCCAAAGACACCACCAAGCAGTAAAGATGGCACGACAAGTTGCCAATCGCCGCCTGCTGCAAACGTCGCGCAGCAACCAATGAAGGTTCCTGGGATATAACCTAGCCACGCTTGTTTGGCTTGAATACACATAAAGAAAGCGACAACAGCGGTAATCATATAGCCTAATATCTCTAACCCTGCGAAGGTTGAGCTTTCGATAATCACCATTGCCCAGAATACACCTGTCATGTTGGTCAGTAAGCTGCCTGCTAGTCCTTTAACACCGCCCGTTGGCGAAGCAAAATAACTTGTGCAACCTAAGAAACCGGCCCATGACAGCAAGCCGAAAGAGATAGCTATCCATCCCCATAGACCTGACAAAATACCTGTTGTTAATGAAATCGCGACTAATGTACTCATACTATTTCTAAAGCCTAATTACGAAATTCATCGCACCGGATTTAGCCTCACTTAAAATCAAGTAAGCATATTATGGGAAGAACGCCTTCTTTTAGCCGATCATGATCACATTAATAATGTACACGAATGTGCATTTATCACCAGATAGAGACCGGAATCGCTTATTCAACACATTGGGTTATAAGGGGCTGTTAACCTTTCGAGCTTTATTTTGCAGCTCTTGTGGGAAATTTATACAAGGCAGAGGCTTTGATGTGTAGTTAGCCTACATGAAAAGGCGATAACGCAGTAGAAATGAACCACAAGGACTGCCCGAAGGGTTCGGTTAAAATCGCTTTATGCTTTGTTGAAGAATATTTGCTTAAAATGACTAGGCTACATACTCTTCGCCGCGCCTAAAACGATTTTACCTCGAACAAAACTTAACCACGAAAGGTCAACAGCCCCTAGCCTTTATCAAATTACCGCTATAGAACCGACGGCTTACCTTTCATCATGCGCTTGCCTTCTCGCTTAATACATTCAGCAAGTGGGTTTTCTGCCATATCCGCACGCCAAATAAACGAAAGCGTACGTTCCATTTCAAGCTCAGGAACATTCAAAGTAACGAGCTGGCCAGATTCAACAAACTGCTCGACATCGAGATAAGGTAAACACGTTAAATATGGGCCGTTTGCTACCAAACTTCTTAAAACAGGAACGTGTTCATATTCTCGCCAAACATCAAGATCACCAATTAAATGATGAATAGAGCTATCAAAAACTTTGCGAGTACCTGAGCCATGTTCACGCAATACCCACTTCGCTTGTTCTAGTTGCGCCAAACTGACACGTTCACGCTTTGCAAATGGGTGATGAGCCGATGCAACCACCGTTAAATGGTCGGTACACCACACTTCTTGATGAACTCGGTTATCGTCGCAGCGACCTTCGATAACGCCAAGGTCATATTGGTAATCTAATACGCCATCTATAACCGCATCGGTACTTTGTACACCAAGCGAGATTCGCATCTCAGGAAAGTCGTTATCAATAATACTGATGAGGTCTGGAACCAGGTGTTCTGCCGGGGTTTGGCTCGCACCGAGTTTGAGCTCTCCACTCAATAAATGCTGCTCGTAAAACCCCATTTCAATTTGCTGTGCATCTTGCAGTAAACGCTTCGCTTTTGGCCTAAGCCACATGCCCCAATGAGTGAGCGCCATTTGCTTGCCCTGCCTTTCAAACAAAGGCCTGCCGAGCATTTTTTCCAACTGTGCAAGAGACATACTTGTCGCCGACTGAGTCAATGCAAGCCTATCAGCTGCCTGACTTACGCTTCCCGAATCTGCTACCGCGTCAAAGACGGCGAGCTGCTTTAATGAATAACGCAAAATCTATCCTTAATTCTTTTAATAACTTATGTCCTGCTGCTCGTTTTTGTTAAGCCGATGAGCAATCAATTTCATTCTACGCCTAACCAAATCTATATCAATATTTTTGATGTGGTTTCTAAAAATTATCAATTTTACCTCTACCCCTCAACCCCCTAATCTGGAATGGCAGGACACAACGAGCCCTGCAAAACATTACTGATTAACCATTACGGATTAACCAAGTCATTAACACTAGGAATTACACATGACGGATTGTTCAAGGGGGGGATATGGCAACCAGCACTTCTGAAAATCAGCAACTGTTCTCGCCAACAGAAATGATGGCGGAAGCCGAGAAATTTGCATTAAGCAAAGCAAATAAAACCAGCAGCATGACATTGAGTTTGGCAATCATGGCTGGCGCATTCATCGGGCTTGCTTTTTTATTCTACATCACGGTGACCACAGGTAGCGCTGATGCAGGATGGGGATTAAGTCGCTTAGCCGGTGGTCTTGCATTCAGCATGGGGTTAATCCTGATTGTTATTTGTGGTGGCGAGCTATTTACCAGTTCGGTGTTATCAAGCATTTCATGGGCTAATAAGCAGATAACCTTCACCAAGATGTTGTCTATCTGGGGCAAGGTATATGTAGGCAACTTTATCGGTGCCATGTTCCTACTGGCTTTGGTAAGTGCAGCAGGCTTATATCAACTGGATGGTGGGCAATGGGGCTTAAACGCTCTAAACATTGCTCAACACAAGCTACACCACAGCCCTGTTCAAGCTTTCGCTTTGGGTGTGCTTTGTAACTTACTAGTGTGTTTAGCAATTTGGTTAACGTTCAGCTCAGCTAACGCCATGACTAAAGCAATGATGACCGTATTACCCGTTGCAATGTTCGTTAGCTCAGGCTTTGAACACTGTGTGGCGAATATGTTCATGGTTCCATTAGGCATCACAATTCAAGCATTCGCACCAGAGAGTTTTTGGATGCAAATTGGCGCAACATCAGCCCAGTATGCAGACCTGAACATCATGAAATTTGTCACTGCAAACTTAATACCAGTGACATTCGGCAACATTGTAGGTGGTGCGGTATTGGTCGGCTTAGCCAATTGGAGTATCTACCGTCGCCCGCAGCTTAAAGCGGCAAAAATTACAGCAATAACTCAAACAACAGAAATTACGTCAGTTAAGGAAACCACTATGAACACTACAACTACTATCAAGCAAATCATGAACACTCAACCAATTACACTGAGCGTAGAAATGCCTACTTCAGTGGCGATTGATTCACTTTTAGATGCTCAACTTGTTAGCGCTCCTGTTTGCGATGTTGAAGGCCGCCTAGTAGGTATCCTCTCTGTTCACGACGTAATGGTTGACCTTTGGTGCCAAGACTACATTCCGACTAAAGGTCAGAAAGTGGTAGACCTAATGAGCCGTGACGTAGTGGCTATTGATGCAAACGACAAACTGGTCGATGTTGCTGAGTTCCTATGTATCGATAAAGAACAACTGTACCCGACAACAAGCATGGGCTATGCCACTCGCCTGACCTCTCTTTCTTTAGAAGAGCGTGCAAAAGCGATGAAAGTAAGCCAACCACATATGCTTCCAGTGCTAGAAAATGGCGTAATGGTCGGTGTGATGACTCGTACTGAAGTTATGCAAGCACTACGTCCAATCTATGGCGACCGCCTAAACGTGGTTCCAAAGGCTGAACTAGAAACGGCTTAACTAGCGACTGTTTACAAAGCAAGCGTTTCATTAGAAACAAAGTAACGAATCGTAGGCTGAACTATTAGGGATTAGTCGTTCAGCTAGATAACTCAGTCATTGCAACGTTGACTGGCAGAGGTAAATGGTGGCTTAAGACGCAGTAAAAGGTTTGACACAAAACAGACCTAAACGCGTGGCCATTTACCTCAATAAAAAAGGCGCAAAGTGAAAACTTTGCGCCTTTCTCTATATTCTAGCTGCTTTGCTACTTTCCATATTACTAAATAACCGGCTAACGCTGCCCTATCTCGTATCGACTAGGATTTTGATCTTTCTAAAATATGTTGATAGCGATTATTGATAGCTAGATTACTTCTTTACACCTTCGACATGCAGATCCATGTCTACATAGCTTGAAGCGCCCATTACTGGGATATTGAAGTCAGCAAGCTCTAGACGAGTTGTACCAACGAAACCAGCACGCTCACCGCCCCATGGGTCTTGACCAGCACCGATGAATTCAGCTTCGATAACGATAGGCTTAGTTACACCGTGAAGTTTAAGGTCACCCATAACTTCAAGTTTGCCGTCGCCTTTATCAACCACTTTTGTGCTGTTGAATGTCGCATCAGAAAACTTACCAGCATTGATGAAATCACCGCTACGGATGTGCTTATCACGCTCTGCGTGGTTTGAGTCAAGGCTAGTTGTATCAACCGTTACGTTGATTTTAGACGCTTCAACGTTGCTCTCATCAAATGAGAAGTCACCTGAGAATGTGTTAAAACGACCTTGGATAAAGCTGTAACCTAGGTGGCTAACTTTGAAGTTAACTGAAGCATGCGCACCTTTTGTATCAATCACGTAATCAGCGGCGTTCGCAGCGAAAGGCATTGCCATAGCAAATGCTAATCCTGTAGCGATAATTGACTTTTTCATTTTGAAGCTCCTATCATTTTTCGTAGCGTATCGTCTTTGTCGATAACGTGGTGTTTTATCGCCGCTAAGGCGTGCACTGATGCCATAATGATCAGTACCCATGCAGCATAGTAGTGAACCGTTCCTGCGAGATCAGATTGGTTTACAAATAGTTCACCCATACTTGGTACAGTGAACCAATTGAATACCTCGATCCCACGGCCATCTGATGTCGAAATCAAATAACCTGAAATAAATAAAACCGCTAAGTTAATGTACATAAATCCATGAGCGATCTTCGCCGCTACAATTTCATAGCTTTTACCTTCCACATTAGGTGACGCGGTAACTAGCTTCCAAAGCAAGCGGATAATGGTAACGGCAGCCAAAAGAATTCCTACCGAACGGTGGTAGTCTGGTGCTGTTTTGTACCACTCACTGTAGTAAGAAAGATCAACCATCCATAGGCCTACACCAAATAGGCCAAATATTGCGAGTGCTGAGATCCAATGCATTGCTCTTGCTAAAGGATTGTAATTTTTGACGTTGTTGTTCATGCATCTCTTCCGAATGTTAACGTGTCGTGTAGTTTTGAAAAGCGTACCCTACACTAAGTTTGCGTAACATATTATTTACCAAGTTTTACATTAGTTACATCATTTCAAATTAAACGAGTTATTCAAAAATTTTGAACAAGTTGCTTTATGGACAAATTTCTTTGTCGAACAATCGCTTGCTGAGTTATATTTCAACGATTTGTTCAATTTCATAGAGCTCATCTGATATGTCTAACATCTTACGTTCCATCACTTTTTGAGCGTCTTCTATCCCCTTGTTGTAATACACGGCTCCAAACTTTTTACTGATGAAGTCGACTAAGAATTCAGTGTCGAACTGACCAAGCTCTACATCGAGCTCATCTTGTAGGTACTTTTGAAGTGTATGAGTGAGTTCGGATTTTTGCTTTGAATCTAATTGAATGGTCATGGGTGTTTCCAAATAAAGAGTATGTAGAACAATTGTGATTAGCCGACTAAGCTATAATTTCGTTAGCTCACTGCAACTCTGCCAATCAGTTCAAGTTTTCTAACTAGCTATAATTCCTCATAATTTAGTTTACAGACCAGTAGAGTGCCAGTGCTATCCATAAAATCGCTCAGTAATGGTTAATTTTGATAGAGGGATCAAGAACTCGCACTTTGACAATAGGTAATGGCGCCGAAATTACCGTACTATTGCCCATCAATAAGATAGCAACCGTGTATAAGAGGCTTCATTGTTATTAGATCTGGTGATTAAAAGCGTCAATCAGTTTCAAGACGATTGCTTGAAACTTTGTGAGCGTCATTACCCTACCGTACACAATCAAGGGATCAGTGAACATCACATAGGCAAAGCGTTTGCGAGACGAATGGAGCACACTTTCGTTAGCTTCAATCATGCAAGCAACGTAAGCCCACTAGAAATGCTCTCTTCTGGTGAAACGCCACGACACTTCCGAATCTCTTCTGAAATTGGTACCGTTTGGATGATTAGCCACCATATGGTGAGCGCAGGAAAGACTTGTCGTAAAAAGTTGATGCTGGACATTCATAACTGGCAGCAAGAGTACGGATTTGCCATTCAACCCAATGACCTATTGATTATTGTCTCCGACCATTGGATAAGTCGAAGCAAAAACAGTGGTGAACTCTTGCATTGGTGGATGGGGGAACTCCCAGACCAGATTAGCGACTACAGCCTACAAGGTATCACGCTAAGAGAGAGTGATACTCAATTCGCAGATGATTTAAATAGTAACTTCAAAATCAGTCCGTGTTTTATCCGATTCGCTCACCCGCTAAAACGCTCTGGAAATCAACAACTAGTTCGTAAATACCTGCAACTTTATGCGGTAATACAATGGCAGTAAAATACAAGCCAATTTTCAATTTGATATATAACGTAAATAATTATACCAACACTATTATTTTATAAAATAACACCTATATTCCACTCATTTATTATCCTGATTCTCCAGTTTACTAATTAATAACTTAACAACCTCAATATTAATTTTGAGAGACAGACATCATTTTTATGTAACCACAAAGATCTATTTATTTTATTATTTTGATACTCCCCCAGAATGCAAGTCTTTAACCATATTTATTTTAGGTGTATACGTGTTAAGGCTTTATATTGATAGGGTTGATGTGATACAGGTTACTCAGACATCAAATTCACTGAACCTATTAAACAAGCTAATCAATATATATCCTTGATACATAATGACCTTTATCATCCTGATTTTTCGCTGACTTTAATTATTTAGATGTTACCGTGACAAATTAATTTTTATTAATTGACAATTTATCAACACCTGTCAATATTATGACAGCTGTGATGTATATTCTCGTCACTGAATAAACACCTTTTATTAGCGATTATGATTTTATCAGACAGAAGTGAATTTATTAGTTGTATATCTGTGGATGCCGATATGCAGTTTATTGCGAAATACCAAGACTTAACACTTACAAGTGTCTACCAACCTATATTTGATTCTTCTTTGACTCAGATAGGTGTAGAGGCTTTGGTTCGTATTTCCAATTGTAAAGGTGATGTCGTTCGCCCAGATCACTTCTTCCATTCAGACGAAACCTCATACACAGACAAAATCAACGTAGAGAGACTGAGCCGAGCCATTCACATCCGTAACTTCGCACAATCGACGGTCCGTCACTTGAACCTTTTTTTGAACGTTCTTCCAAACGTTGGTGAGTTGTTTGCATCAGAAAAAGTAAAAGACACTCTGTTAGCTAAACGTCTTCACGAGCTTAACTTATCGTGCGAACAAATCGTCATGGAGTTGGTCGAACTTAATGTAGAAAGTGAAGAACGTTTAAAAAACGCGGCCCACTCACTTGCAGATAATGGTTTTCAAATCGCGGTTGATGACTTTGGAGCACAGGCATCAACAGAGCAACGTGTTCGCCATATAACTCCTCATATCATCAAAATCGATCGCTCTGTGATGTTGGATTTTGAAAACGGTGATACTCAAAAAATGGAGTTAGTAGTTAAGCTTGCCAACCAAATCGGTGCAAAGACGGTCATCGAAGGGATAGAAACCCAACAGCAACTGACTGCGATGCAAAGTTTAGGCTTCGATATGTATCAAGGCTATCACTTAGCCATGCCAAAGCCGATTGAGTTGGATATCCGCCTAGCAATCTAGAATCTAGAATCTAGCCCCTATTCTCTATTATACCGGAAGCCGCTTTACCATTGGCTAACGACTTTTATAATACCTATCTTTTAAAACGATCCTTGTTAAGGCACGCATTGCTATCGCAACGTCCTCTTAGTTCGGACCTATCTTCGTCTTGTTTTATCAAATCATATCCGTAAAAAAGCCCAATCAAAATTGACTGGGCTGGCTTAAAAGAATCTGTTTTATATCAATCCCTAATAACCCGCAGTGGACGGTTTGATTCTATATAGAATGGCGAATATCACTGGTACTACTATTAGCGTTAGTACTGTAGCAAAGCCTAAGCCTGCCATGATGGTAATCGCCATCGAGCCGAAAAATGCATCGAATACCAAGGGAATCATGCCCAAGATAGTCGTTAGTGCTGCCATAGATACAGGTCGTACACGACTGATCGCGCTGTCGACAACCGCTAAATATGGGTCTTTACCTGTTTGTAGCTCACTGTTGATCTGGTCAAGCAGTACGATACCGTTCTTCAAAATCATGCCACTTAGACTCAATAGACCTAAGAACGCAGTGAAGCTAAATGGCATATTAGTACCTAACAGACCAATCGAAACGCCAATGATAGAGAGTGGCACCGTAAACCAAATTACAAGTGGCTTACGAACCGAGTTGAACAGAAGCATAGTGATGATAAACATCAACAAATAACCCATTGGCAGTGAACCAAATAGAGATTCTTGTGCATCTTTTGAACTCTCGTACTCACCGCCCCAACTGATGCTGTAACCTTCTGGTAGAGCCAATGCTTCTACTTGTGGTTTTACGCGAGCAAACAAGCTAGCTGGTGTTTCATCACCCAATACATCGTGATCAGCCAGAACCGTTAACGTACGCTTTCTGTCACGACGTTGAATCAGTGGCTCAGACCATTGAAGCTCAACCCCATCGATCACTTGTTCTACAGGAATGTAGGTTTGCAGTGATGGGCTCCAGATCTTCACATTGTTCAGTGATTCAAAGTCAAAACGCTCTTCTTCAGGCAGGCGTGCCACGATAGGTAACATGTGCGTACCATCGCGCAGTAAACCGATGTTGTAGCCACCAAACGCCATCTGTAGTGTCTCAGACAGATCCGTCTTTGAAATACCAAGGCGACGTGCCTTTGATTCGTTAAACAGTGGCACGAGCTCTTTGGTGCGTTCACGCCAGTCGTGACGCACATTTCGAGAACCAGGATCCGCCAACAAGATATCTTCTACCTCAACAGCTATGCTGCGAAGGATCTGCGGGTCTGCACCGCTAATACGAGCTTCGATTTTTGACGCTGGCGACGGGCCAAACTCAATCAATTTAAATTGGAACGTAGGTTGTTCAAATTTATTGGCCAAGTCCTTGTCTAGCCCTTCTAAGACTTTAAACATGGTGTCTCGGTCAGTCGTTCGTACCTGCAGTTGACTGTACGCTTCGTAACTTTTCTCGGGTTGGTATGTCAGCGCAAAACGTTGCATGCCTTGGCCAACTGTTGTAGTTACAAACTCAACGTCGTCTTGCTGGCGAATGTAGCTTTCAACTTTTTCTGTCTGCTTAATCGTTTCACGTACATCGGTACCTTCCGGCATCCACATATCGACGTAAAACATTGGCGTATTTGATGGCGGGAAGAACTGCTGCTTCACCATACCAAAACCAACAACAGAAACTGCTAATAGCGCGACCATACTTACTACGGTAAGCCACCTAAATCGAAGTGCTACTTTCAGACACGCGCCGAATACAACGAACAGAATACCTTTGTATGGGTCTTCGTTCTCATCGACCTTGTCTTCTTCTTTCAGCATCATTTCTGCAAGGAGCGGAGTCAGCGTTAGCGCTGTAACCCAGCTCAAGAACAATGAAAAACACAAAACCCAGAACAGTGAGCCCATGAATTCACCTGTCGCGTCTTTCGACAAACCGATTGGTGCAAAGGCCGTGATAGCAATAATGGTCGCACCCAATAGTGGCCATTGTGTTTGTGTCACGATGTCCTTCGCTGCTTGAAGCTTGGTTTTGCCTTTCTTCAAGCCAACCAGAATACCTTCAACGACAACAATCGCATTATCCACCAGCATACCGAGAGCGATGATAAGTGCACCCAGTGAGATACGGTGCAGTTCGACATCGTTGTAATCCATCAGGATGAAGGTTCCAAATACCGTCAATAGAAGCACTAGACCGATGATCAAACCACTGCGTAAACCCATTGCAAAAAGCAGTACGATGATAACAATAGCAACGGCTTCTACTAGGCTGATTAAAAAGTCAGCCACTGATTTGTCTACTTCTTGCGCTTGGTTGTAGAAGTAGTTCAGCTCTACACCGGCAGGCTTAATGCTTTCTAAACGATCCAGTTCGGCATCTAACGCGTTACCAATTTCGACGACGTTTACGCCTGAAGAGAACGCAATACCAAGGTTGATTGCTGGTTTGCCGTTGTACGTTAATACATTGCCCGGTTTTTCTTGGATACCGCGAGTAACCTCAGCGACATCTTTCAAGCGAATCAAATTGCCTGTGTCACGACCATGAATGATCAGGTTTTCTAGCTCTTCAACCGTGCTCAATGTTCCGTTAGGTTTGATTGTTAGGCTTTGGCCATTCAACATTACCTCGCCTGCCGATACCACACTGTTTTGTTGTGCTAACAGTGACGTTACCATCGACATATCTAGGTTTAGCGCCGCTAAACGCTCAAGTGACATCTCAACAAACAATTGCTCTTGTTGGTCACCCGCAATACTTACTTTGCCAACACCGTCAACCAATTCGATTTCACGCGTTAGGTAATCTGCGTACTGTTTTAGCTCGACATAATCGTAGCCATCACCGGTCAGCATGATCATCACACCAAATACGTCACCAAAATCATCAATGATCTGAACAGAGTTAACACCACTGGGTAGTATTGGCTGTAGATCGTTGATTTTACGACGCATTTCATCCCAGATTTGGGGCAACTCGTCTGGACCGTAGTCCATCTTCATGCTGACCATAATTTGAGACATACCATTCGACGACGTTGAAGTGATCTTGTCGATATAAGGCAGTTGTCGTATCTCTTTTTCAAGTGGATACGTTAACTCTTCTTCAACTTCCATAGACGTAGCGCCAGGGTAAGTTGAAATAATCATTGCATCTTTAATGGTAAAAGCTGGGTCTTCTAAACGGGATAGGTTGCCAAAAGACGACACGCCGCCAATGGCCAAAATTACTAGAAACAGCCAGCTGATTACTTTGTTTTTAATTGAATATTCTGCGATGTTCATTCTGCTTTTCCTGACAATTCGATTCCGTCACGGAGTTTTCTTAGATTCGAGTTTACGAGTCGATCACCTTGCTCAACACCATGAGCGATTAATGCGCCTTGGCCACTGATTTTGTCGACTTCTACTTCGCTTTTGAATGCTTGTCCGTCTTCCATTTTCCACACATAGAACTGATTAGCTTCAGAGCCCGCTTCTAGCGTTGTCATTGGTAACTGGTAACCTTGAACATCACTCAGACCCGCTTTCGCCATATCCACATTGACCGTAACGCTCGTGCCCGGCAGAATTTCACTTTCAGGCTGCTGCATCTGCATCCAAAACTCGTAGGTACGTGATTGTGGGTGCAATTCGCTAGTGTGCTCTAGATACGTCAGTGGATATTGCCCTGTGTGACCGCCAAAGGTCGCCTCAGGACGATAGCTATTTGAACGCATGTCTGGACTGATCGATGCCAAGATCGAATCTGATACTTGAATTCGTACATACACCTTATCGTTCTGGTACACGCTTAATAGTGTTTCACCCGGTGTCGTGTTTTCGAAACGTTGCTTGTCCACCGTAGAAACTGTCCCGGAAAATGGCGCTAAAAGCTCTGTGTAACTTAGCTTGCGTTTTGCAGCCGCCAAATTCGCCGATGCCAGCTTATAGTTAGCCGTTAGTTGGTCTAACTCTGACTGCGACAACATCTTGCTACCAAACATCTCCGTACCACGGGCCAACTGCTTGCTCGCCAGTTTGAATTGAGAGTTAGCATCAGTCAGATCTTGAAGGTACGTCGCGTTGTCTAAGGTCGCAAGTAACTGGCCTTTTTCGACGTTGTCACCGGCTTCTACCAAGACTTGTTGGATTTCGCCTGCGAGCTTAAATGCCAAGGGGGTCAATTCAGCGGGCATTACCTGTCCATTAAAACTTCTGAACTGATCAGTCAGCGGCGCGCCAACGTCAAAGGTAGAAACCAATAAAGGCGGTTGTTCACGGTGTACAGCTTCATTGTTACAGGCTTGAAGTAACAAAACCGACGCGACAACAACTGATAATTTTAAAAGGTTCATTAAATACCCCCCTCACGAAGCCAAGCTTTTACTTGCTGTCCGCCAGATAACACATCCACACCTGCTTCAACGATAAGATCACCAGAAGAAAGACCTTCTATAACTTTACCTTGCTCATCAAGCAGGACTTGTACTTTAGAAATCGATCGAGAGTCTGGGTTATAGCGCCATAGCTCGCCATGGTCAGCTTGTTTGGTTAGCCAAGCTGAATCAACAATGCCAATACCGTAGTCTGACTTACTCTTCTGAACTTCAACTTGCGCTGTCATTCCAGAAAGTAGATTGATGCCTACCGGCTTGTCGATAGATACAACCGCTTGGTAGCTGTTGGTGTCTTCATCTGGTTGTGTAGAGATCTCTCTAAAACGCGTTGGGATACGAATACCGCGGTGGCTATCCATTACAACCCACATGTTTGAGCTCGTTAGGTCTTGAATAGAACGGTCTTCAAGCTTAGATACCGGAATAGAGAACGTCACATCCATTTCACTGTGATTCAAAATATTAAGAACTGGCTGCTTTTCAGCAATTAACTGATATTGCTTACCAAACACCATCGATACCACGCCATCGAATGGAGCAACTAATGTGGTGTAACCAAGGTTTGTTTTTGCTTGTTCCAACTCAACGTCAGCGGCAGTAAAGGTGTTGACGGCTTGGTCGTAGTAATCGGTACTGACTAACTTTTTCGAATACAACTCAGAAGCTTGCTTGTATTGGCTGTTCGCCAAGTCAAATTTAGCTTGAGCTGCATCAACGGCAATACGGTAATCCGTCGCGTCTAATACGGCTAGCACCTGACCTTTCTTAACTTCTTGTCCCATACGAACATCGAAAGCTTCGATATCGCCACCCACTTGAAATGAAAGCGCAGCACGGTCGGTTGCATCCACTTTTGCGATAAAACTATCAAGCTCGATATCTGCCTGCAGAGGAATCTCAAATAACTTTACAGGCTTGATTACCTGCTCATTTTCCTCTGATTGCACTTTGTTACATCCAGTTAGAGAGCCTGCGAGCAATAGTGCGGCAATAACCGCGCCCGTACGCTTGGTCGGTATCGCTTTGATAGACAAATTGGATTGCATGATGCTTCTCCATTTAATTATTATGATTTATTACACAGGTGGGCAGTATATTTATTGTTAAAGAATTCTCAAGCTTTACTTTCCACCTGTGCAGTATTTTTTATTTCAAGGAAAACAGTGTAGAATGTGGTAATCAGGTAAATGTAGAAATGAAGATGACTGAAAAGAAACAAGGCAGAAGAAGCGCGAAAGACGCTGAAGAGACGAGATTTTTGATCATGGGTGTAGCTGCGGATATGTTCTGTGAGCATGGTTATGACAGTGTTTCTCTTCGTAACATCAGTGAGAAAGCAGGCGTATCTCATAGCCTTATTCGCCACCATTTTGGTAGCAAAGAGAAAATCTGGCATGCTATAAGTGATTGTTTGCATGATTATTTTCAGTCATACATTGCTAAAATCGTAGAAGAGTTACCAAAAGGCGTCGCGCCAAATATTACTATCTATTTATTCAGTATGCGCCTCTTTAGCAACATGATTCACTCACGCAAACCGATGCAACTTATCACCGACTCTGTTCGCCAAAAAGACAACTTGGTCGATTACTTTATCGACAATGTTGGTGATATCGAAAAACAAATTAATATGTTGGCAGATGAATATAATGATGCGAATCCAGATAATTTGATCAACATTTATGAAATTAAATGGCAAATGATCATGTATGCGCACGGAGCGGTATGCCTTACTCCTTTCATGGAAAGCACATGGAATGAAGGCGACATGCAATCGACACCTGAAGAAGCATTGTTAAATCATTGGCAATTGTTCAACAAGCAAATGATCAGCACCTTCAATATCACTGATGAATGGGTATTGAATACAAGTTCGATTGAAGAACTTATTTATGAAGTCCCTTGTGTGTGGAAATGTGAACACTAGCAAAACAAACACTAAAATCGCGGCTTCAAGTTTCACGCTTAATGCTTAATGCTTAGTGCTTAGTGCTTAGTGCTTAGTGCTTAGTGCTTAAAACGAAAACGAAAACGAAAATGCCCCGCTACTGAATATATCAGTAGCGGGGCATTTTTATGTCTGAGTGAGTCTGCTTATGTTTTAAACGATTCAACCAGTAGCAGGTTTAGCGACGCGCTTTACCGCGATTTTGATGAATCTTAAGTTTCGCTTTCATCTTACGTTTTTCTGATGAACGACTTTTACTGCGACCACCTCGATCGGGGGCTAGATCTTTTTCTAGGCTTGGTTCAAAGCCCTCTAACCACTCTTGAGGCAAGCGAGTATCAAGTAAGCGTTCAATGTCACCCAGAAGATAAGCTTCATCCTGGCTCATCAAAGAGATCGCTAAACCACTGTTGCCAGCACGGCCAGTACGACCAATACGGTGAACGTAGTCTTCCGCTTTAAATGGCATATCGTAATTCACAACTTGTTCTAGCTGCTGGATATCAATACCTCGAGCTGCCACGTCGGTTGCAATTAACGCGCGTACTTTACCTGATTTGAAATCATCCAGTGCTTTTTGGCGCGCACCTTGGCTCTTATCACCATTGATTGATGCCGCTTTAATGCCATCTAGCTTAAGCTCTTTAACGAGAGCATCGGTACCCTGCTTAGTCTTAGTAAACACCAACACTTGTTGCCAGTTCTTTGAGCCAATCAAATAAGCCAATAATTCACTCTTGCGCGATTTATCAACTGGATAAACCATCTGGGTAACGGTGTCAGCGGTGCTGTTTTTTGGCGTCACTTGAATTTCGCTTGGCGACTGCATCATTCGATGTGCCAGAGCTTTAATTTTGTTATCAAACGTCGCAGAGAAGAACAGAGTCTGTCGCACCTCATTCATACGAGAAAGAATGCGTTTGATATCAGGCATGAAACCCATGTCTAGCATGCGGTCTGCTTCATCCAGTACCAACACTTCAGTGTGGCTCAACATGATGTTCTTAGTGAACATATGGTCGATAAGACGGCCCGGAGTCGCAACAAGAATATCAGCTCCCCCGCGTAGGTTTTCAGTTTGAACCTTCATACTAACGCCGCCGTAAGCCACCACGACTTTGATGTCGGTACCCTTTGCGTAGCTGGTTACGTTATCGAAAACCTGTTGCGCTAGTTCACGTGTTGGTACCAACACAAGCGCACGAACTAGCTTCGGGTTTGGAATAACGTTGTCTTTTGTCTCGATTAATCTTTGGATAATTGGCAAACCAAATGCGGCCGTTTTACCTGTACCCGTTTGAGCACCAGCCAATACATCTTTGCCTTCTAATACCAATGGAATCGCTTGCTCTTGAACACTGGTAGGAGCCGTAAAGTTAAGCTCTGATAGCGTAGCAAGAAGATGCTCAGATAATCCTAGTTGGTTAAAAGATTTTGTAGATTCAGACATAGTATGATGCTCAAAGATTAAATAGGCGCGGATTGTAGCAAACCTGCATTACGCTGTTTACCTTTCCTTTTGATTTTTCTTCATTTGAAGCGAATTAAACTGCTTCGCTTCTTCTAAAACACTAGGATAAAGTTTATGAAAGTGACACTGCAACGTGTTGTAGTGATGTTCTAGGTCGTGATAGCAAGATTTAAGCATCCCAAGCTTTGGCCGTCTCAAAGCCATGCGTTGCAATACCACCTCAATGGAAGGCATGTCTTGATAACTTAGCAACCAACGTTGTTCTGCCATTTTCTGGTGAACAGTAATGAAGTGCTCAGGCCAATGAGGCTCTTGGTGTTCAAAGATCTGTTGATGGCTGTCTACGCAAAAGCGCTCAAGTGATTGCGTTGAGAACTGAGCCCAATGATTGGCTAAGCAGTGATCCCAAAATACATCGAGTGCGATAGGTGCAAAGCGTCGTGTTTGGTGTGAGAAAAGCGATTTTGCAGAACGAGACACATCATGAAGATCAGTATAGCTATCAACGAATCGATGAAGTCTTATTCCGTCTGAAAGTGAGTTTGAATAGTATTTACTAGGGTCGCCTTTAACGAAGTCACCTAACAGATTACCCGCTAAGTTACTTTTACAATGCTTGGCGATGTGGAGGTGTGCGAGAAAGTTCATTGAACCTCATTAAAGTATCGAGAACTAAGTAACATGGTAAACGTACTCGTTTATCTTCGCGAACTTTAATGAGGATAGTTTTGTTATGACGTGTGAGCTAATGAGATTTGCTCAGTTTAAGAATTGTTTAATTTGAGAACGTTGAACTACAGAAACCTTTAGCTCAGTAAAACCTAATTAAAGATTTTAAAAACTTAGTTCGAAGACTTGAAAAGCTCTTCTGCTAATTGTTTAACCGTCTGTTCATAGTCAGATAAATCGATACCAATTTCCATAGCATCTAACAACTCTAGACTTTCGTCATTATAAGATTGGTCACTCATAGTGCCCCCTCTATTCCTTGGTGTGGACATGTTGTCCGATTAACTAGTGCACCATCTTGGACTTATATTATGTCACTTTGATGAACGCACTCTACTCTACCCATTCCATATTTATAGCTTGAAGCTACTCGCGATCATTAACGCTTGTTTACGCTAAAGGGGCATACGCGAACGACATATGTACTGTCACCTTACACCAATTACAACAAATTACCCTATAAATTTTGATGCAAATCACACTCAAACGTTTGCTTAAGCATTTTTAGTTCCTTACGCACCAACCACTGTACATATTAATATACAGTGGATATTTTTAATTACATTAAACATTGCATTTGGAATTAAACTCAATCAAGATACTTGAAAATCGAGATATTCTTTGGGTTTATTCTCTTAGACCAGAAGAAACACAACGAAAACCCACCCTAACGTAAAGAATTATATACAATGAATAAATCAAAGGTTTTTGGTAGTACTTTGATCATTGCAGGCACAACCATTGGTGCCGGCATGCTCGCTCTTCCACTCGCATCTGCAGGAATTGGCTTTTCAACCTCACTATTTCTAATGCTTGGCTTATGGGCTCTCATGGCCTTCACCGCATTATTAATGGTAGAGCTTCATCAATTCGCTGAATCGGACGCAACTCTACACACGTTAGCTCACACGATTTTGGGAACGAAAGGAAAGTGGATCGCAAGCTTCGCCGTGATGTTTCTTTTCTACGCTTTGTGTGCCGCATACATTGCAGGTGGCGGTGCGCAGTTTAACCAACGTATCTCGGATATCGCAGGGATTGAACTCAATGGCCAAGTCACTACACTCCTATTTACACTGTTAGTTGCGGGAGTTGTGACGATTGGTACACACAGTGTTGATAAAGTTAACCGCGTTTTATTCGGACTTAAACTGATTGCGATGGTACTGGTACTCAGTTTCCTTGCACCAAACATCACCTCTCAATACCTAATGAGCATGCCTTTGCATCAAGGCCTGATTGTTGCTGCGATACCGGTTGTGTTTACCTCTTTTGGTTTCCACGGCAGCATCCCTTCAATTGTTCGATACCTGGATGGTGACGTTCGCTCTTTACGTAAGGTCATGATTATTGGCTCTGCACTGCCTTTGGTCATCTATGTTTTCTGGCAGAGTGTTACGTTGGGTGTGGTTAGCCAAGAGCAATTATTGTCTGATACTAGCTTGGGTGCGCTTCTAGTCTCACTATCGCAAACTGTTCATCAATCAAACTTAAGCTTGATCGTGGGTGTATTTGCTGACCTTGCACTTCTTACTTCTTTTATTGGCGTGAGCTTGGGGTTATTTGAATTCATGGGGGACTCTCTAAGCAAGAAACTAGGCAATGCCAAACGCGTTAAGACGGCCGCTATCACTTTTTTACCACCATTAGGTTTTGCCTTGTTCTACCCACAAGGTTTTATCATGGCTTTGGGTTACGCTGCCATTGCACTTTCAGTGCTCGCAATTCTGCTGCCGACAGTAATGGTATACAAAGTTCGTTACACAGATTTAATAGTAAAACCTCACGCTACAGAATCAACTTACCAAGTGTTAGGTGGAAGCAAAGCGCTGTTTTTAGCGGGTAGCGTTGGCGTGTTTATCATTGCAATTCAAATCCTTATTTCAGTAGGGTTATTACCATCATTAGGCTAATAAACCCATCGAGAGCAAAAATACTTGATTGATGTCTCATGAACGATATATTGCTATCATTAACTTTCATAATTAGTCGATCGAAATCACATTTTTATTGAGGTCGGTTATTTAGAGTCCACGGTAAAGGATTTACCGTGGAGTTTTTATGAAAGAAGTACAATTTAGAACGATAGACAAACTGTTTATTAAAATGTCTATTAACGACAAGTTTTGGGTCATTTTCTTGATCTTTTTTGCCGCTGTGGCAAGCCTCGCTGGCCTCAACTACGTCAACAATATGGAACAAATTGACGCGAGTGCAAAACAGCAGGTTGAATATCAGTTGCAAGGCATTTTATCAGCGTCAGATTCCCCAGCTTCGGTTCGTTCTATTAGCCAACAAACACGCCTTCAAGAAACCACTATTTCAAACACGGGTTCGGTGACTGCTACGGCACTGGCACAAGATGGCAACTACTACTCTCTTACCGTTTCAACTACTGATACACAGAACCAAAAGCAGCAAGCTCTGTACACATTATTACTCAGTCTTTTATGGTGTTTGCCTTTTGGTCTTTTCTGTTACTGGGTTGCAACCTTCCTAGGTGGCGCACTTTGGGTTCTTTACTCAACCACTCAAAAGATTGGTGATGGTGATTTAACATCTCGCCTTGGCTTCCATCCGGGCCGAGATGAGTTTGGTACGATTGGTTGCGCCCTTGACCGTTCAATGGATACGCTAAGTGAACTAGTCAATAACGTAAACCAAAACGCAGCGACACTGAGTGAAACGTCAGCTTCTTTCGAAAAAGAGATGAAGCGCAGTGAAACACAGATTATGAGCCAGAATTCATCTCTAGACTCTGTTGCAACGGCAATGGATCAAATGACGGCATCAGCGAATGAAGTATCTAATATCTCTGCGCGCTCTACAGAGCAAGCAGAGCAAGATGCTCAACAAATCAATGATAGCCATGCTATGGTTCAGCAAGCAATCTCAGAGATAACCACCCTTTCTTCTTTGATTGAGCAAACCTCGTCTTCTGTTACGAGCTTGAATGTAAATACAAGCCAAATCAACGAAGTCATCACCACGATCAACGCAATTTCAGAGCAAACCAACTTACTTGCGCTAAATGCCGCGATTGAAGCAGCTCGTGCGGGTGAACAAGGTCGTGGTTTCGCCGTTGTTGCTGATGAAGTGAGAACGCTTGCTAGCAGAACTCAATCCGCTACAGTTGAGATCCAAACGATGATTGAACGCTTACAGCAAGAGAGTCAAAATATTGCTAAGATCACGGTGCAAACGGTTGATCAAGCGCAAACCAGTAGCCAACTCATTTCACATATCGGTGATGACGTAAACTCGATTGCAGATTCCGCACAAGCGCTAATTGACATGAGTCTACAAATAGCAACGTCAGCTGATGAACAAAGCAACGTAGCGAATACCATCGCTGCTGAGCTTAATGATATACGAGGCCAATCAGACGTAATCAAAGATGTCGCTCAAAACTCTTCAAAGGGCGTATCTAAGCTGACTGAAGCATCGGTTTCTCTGTCTCAAACTTTGGCAAGATACCGCACTTAGCACTTGGCAAATAACTATCAACTATCAACTATCAACTATTTGCACTTAATGCTTAATGCTTAATGCTCAGAATTAAGAACAAACCTAAGAAGGACTCATATAGAGTCCTTTTTTATTGGTGCTGATTAATAACTATGGTAAAACCATACTCCTCAGTTATTAACATGAAGTAAGTCGCAAAGGAGGGATTAAGAGGAGCCAAAACTGTCTAATAATCGAGCTTAGGGGTAATCTATTTGAACGGGTCTTATTTTCGCTTACCCTTTTGCTGCAGGTGACACATAATGAATAAAACAGATGCACCATACACCGACGACATCACATGCCCTTTATGCCAACATGACGAATATCTACTTTCAGAAAGTGGAGAGAAGTTCACTTGTGCTGCATGTGGTTTCCACACAACACAATTAAGCAAAGTAGTCAGCCTTCAATTAGGCTTTACCCCACCAAAGCTCCAGAGTGCGGTATACCACCACTTGAGCAGCGCTTGCCATTAATCCAAATCGATATTTCTTCCAAACTGTAAATATCCTGAGCCGCTAGCTCTGCTATGTCGGCTTCGGTATTATCACTCAATGAACCTTCAAACGTTGGTCGCAATCTAAAAGATTGAATACCCGCACGAACCCCTGCTTCAATGCCTTTCACCGTGTCATCAACATAAATACATTCGTTTGGTAAAAAGCCCATATTCATTGCGGTATACATGATCAGGTCGGGCTCCGGTTTCCAGCTATTGGCATCAAAAGCTGAAAATACTTTGCCTTTGAAGTCGTCGAGCATTCCTGTCATTGCCAATGAGGATTCAACTCGATATTTAGGCGCATTGGAAGCGATACAAAACTCAATGTCTTGTTGCTTGAGGAATTCAATAAGCTCAATAGCACCATCCATCGGCTTTAAATGGCGTTGGAACAAGGCTTCTAATTCAGTGCGATAAAGCGGCTCGAGTGTATCGATGGAGATAGATAGCCCTAAACGTGCTTGCGTATCCATTAAGATGTCAGCTAGCTTCCCACCTTGAAAGTGCACATAGCAGTCATTAACGCTTAACTTAGCCCCAAAGCCAGAAAACACATTCACTAAGGCTTGGCAACACAGCTTCTCGCTATCGATGAGTGTTCCATCACAATCGAAAATTACACATTTAGTTTGTTCTAACCGCATAGCTCTCTCACTCGCATTGAATTCAAGTTTTATCCTATAGTGTTCTTTCAATACGCGTGATGATTAAGGTAACACTTTACCTATCGCCCCTTATTTCTCTACGCGAAATATGCAGTGGATCACTTTATGCTTAACCATAAGCAACAGCACTCATTAAATTAATATACTTTGAGCGTCACCAATCACGACTTTATTTGCCAATAAACCGTTAATTCACGGCCAATTCTTCAATAACAATAGGTTTATCCGTTAATTCAATGCGACATTCAGCGGTGATGGTATCTGGATACGAATCACGGATAGCAACAAACTCGGGTAAGTGGCTCAGTAGTAACTGAGTAAGCTCAGGGTCGAACTGACAGCCGCATTCTCTCTCGAACAAATCGATAACCATCTCTAATGGCCACGGCTCTTTGTAACAACGGGCACTGAGTAGTGCATCAAACACATCCGCGACGGCCGTAATACGGGCAAACAAGTGAATTTCGTCACCCACTTTGCCATTAGGATATCCAGCCCCATCCCAACGTTCATGATGCTCGTTGGCAATGATAGCAGCCAGATTGGTAATATCACCGGCTCCACTCTTCAGTAAGTTATAGCCTGCCGTTGTGTGAAGCTTCATCACTTCCCACTCTTGCTCGGTCAATTTACCTGGTTTATCCAAGATTGATTCTGGGACTGAAATCTTACCCACATCATGCATCGGACTGATGATCTCTATCATCTCGACCTCGCGATGGCTCAAGCCACGATACTTAGCAAGCAACGCAGACAACTTGGCGACACGTTTAACGTGATTACCGGTTTCGCCAGAGCGAGTTTCAATCGCCTCTCCGAGAACATGAATCATATCTTTTTGAATATTCAGTGTTTGTTTCTGGAGTTTTAAGATTCGTTTGCTCTTTTTAGCCAGTTCTTTCTTTTGGCGTAGAGTGACAAATTGCATCAAAATAATCAGGCTCAAACCTGCAATGACCATCGACAATCCCAATAGCAACTGAAAGTTTTTACGAATAAAGGATGAAGGCTCATTAATGAATACAGCCTCATCAGGTAGCGCACTCTCACGGATACCGAAATTTGTCATCGCTGGATAATTGAAAACAAAACGTTTGTTCTCACCTGGAGTTAAAGGTTCGTCGAAACCAAGAGGTAGGTACTTATCGAGCGCCTTAACCGTCTCTTCACCCATGCTTTGAGAGTGATTCACATAGCCACCAAGTACATCTCCCGAAATATAGAACTGCCACAAAGCAAACACTGGAGCAGCACTTGCTTTAGACAAAGTATCCGAAACCTCTTGATAAGTATGATACACGCCTCGATTCAATTCGGTATTGTAATGACTGAGCAAAACCGCGTCATCAGCAGAGATACCTTCCAAAAACTGACGGGTACGCACTAACGATAAATCGCGTATTTCAACCAATGTGATATTAGGGAACTCAGTCATCACGCGATTCATCTCTTTGCGAATTAACTCAGAAGTGACACTGTAATCATTGATGAAATACAGTATTTTTAGGTTAGGTCTTAACTTCGAAATTAGATCAATATTGACGTCTATCTGATCGTTCTCATAAAGCACGGTTGCTCTATCAGACACCGAATACATGTCGGTACTGAAATCGTTAATACCGGCAGCAACGACAGGTGTGGAGCGATCGATCAAACTAGGCAGAGATTCAAGGAAGTTAGCCGCGTTGTCGTCAGTCGCGATTACACCATCAAACTTATAATCTGCATATTTGGTACGTAAGTAGTTTGCGATAGAATCGTAGTACTCAGGGCTATGGACGCGCTTTGAATCCAAATACTCGATTGAGAGTTTAACTTCGGCTTGAGATTGGCTGAACGCACTGTCTATCCCTTTTTGGAAGTCAGCGGTCCACTGATAAGAAGGTTCGTATGAGTGTAAAACTAGGATGCGTTTGATATCCCAGTCATTAGCAAAACTGAGTGAAGAATAAGCGCTAACACACAATACAGCGATTGAGAACAATAGCTTGTACATACAGTACCCTTTAAATAAGAAGGGGTATTTTACTTAGATTAACGCTTTCTCAAAGAACCTTTAGTTCTCGACCCACACTTTATCGCGAGAAGCATGATCTTGTGCCCAAAAATCAAGGATCTGCTTAGCAAAAGCGTTGATACTTTGACCACTTCCAACCACAACGTCTGAGATTAGCAGAGAATCCTCCGCTTCTGTAACGATAGCGCTCGCTGCTACATCACCATTTTGAGTCCCTATGTATAAGACATGTTCGTCAGATAACATAATCTGACTCAAAAACTCTAACATGTACGCCCTTTCGGTTTCATCTTGGTAAGCGCTGGCTTGGTTAAGTGAAAAAAGTACGGTCAGTTTATGGAAGTCGACTTTATGCAGTTCATCAATTTGGGAAGGTGTTTGATCTTGGGTGAGGAGTTGGTATGTCTTGGACGGGAGTTTGCTTTGATAAAGTTCTCGGCCTAGCAGGCTCTCTTTTGCGGGGTAGGCAATATCGAGTTGACTAAACAGCCATTGGTTTTTCTTCTGTACAATTTCAGGTATTTCGTTATTCATTCTTTTAGTACCTACGGTTAGTATCCCCAAATGTCACAGCTATTTGGAAGACATATATTCGACTGAGGTGCCGAGCTACAAGCACAGAGCATACAGAGCATGACCAAGGCCAACAAGTACTTTAAATGCTTCATATTTTCCATTATCCAACAACATCCTTTAAGAACTTAACGAAAAGCTCTACACTCGTATTCAAGCTTTCAATATCCTTATAGTAAACAGAACTCTATAAATAAAAAGGACTTCTTATGAAAAAAGCCTTAATAGCAGCGGGTATCATCACAATGTTGGCTGGCTGTTCGGACAACGAGGTTGGCGACGTCTCTCTTGGATTCTTCACAATGAAGGATATCAAAATGTCTTCTTTAGATGATGATAAAATCGCAGGTGTGACTTGTCATATCGCTTCAATCGAAGCAAACCTCAGCCTTTCCGATCCAAGCGATAGCTCTATCTCTTGTCGTCAAACCGGTGAAATTACATCAGAAATGATTGCTAAAATAGACAAAAGCAAATCTGGTGAAGTGGTATTCAAACAATCAAAAAGTATCTTCTTTAAAACAATGAAGGTTCGTCGTATCTACGATGCAGAGAACCAATCACTGCTTTACTTATCATACACCACCAAAGAAACAGAAGGCAGTTTCAAGCATAGCCTTTCAACCGTTCCCCTATGGGGTACTGAGGCTTACGTTGATCCAGCAACACTCGTCCCAGCGGAATAGGCTCACGTAAATGCCCTCAAGCGAAAAGTAAAACGAGTCACCTGTACAGACATCGTACAGGTGATTCTAAATGTAATAAAAATGAAAGAATCAGAAACAAAATGTGATATCATTCGGCAAAATTTTTTCACTGTATTTTTCATATGAAGTTTCCTGGACAGCGTAAATCTAAACACTACTTTCCAACTCACGCACGTGATCCGTTGGTCAACCAAATGCAACAAACGCCTAAGCTTCACCGCGCAACAATTGTCGGTGTTGGTCAAACGATTGTTGATATCGAAGCCCGTGTTGATAACGCGTTCCTTGAAAAATATGAGCTGAGTAAAGGTCACTCACTGGTATTGGAAGAGAGTAAAGCAGATGCGCTGTACGAAGAGTTAGTTGAGCGCGGTTTGATCACGCATCAATACCCTGGCGATACTATCGGCAACACACTGCACAACTATTCCGTACTTGCAGACAGTAAATCTGTATTGCTCGGCGTTATGTCTAAGAAGATTGAAGTTGGCTCATTTGGTTATCGTTACCTTTGCCGCACTTCTTCTCGTATGAATCTAAATCACCTTCAAACGGTTGATGGTCCTATTGGTCGTTGCTACACGCTTATTTCTGAAGATGGTGAACGTACGTTTGCAATCAACGAAGGCCACATGAACCAACTGCTTCCTGAAAGCGTTCCTGAAAAAGTGTTCGAGAAAGCATCAGCATTGGTTGTGTCGTCATACCTAATGCGCGGCAAACCTGAAGATCCGATGCCAAAAGCGGTACAAAAAGCGATTGAATACGCGAAAGCGCACAATGTGCCAGTTGTACTAACACTTGGTACTAAGTACGTGATCGAAGGTAATGCGGAATGGTGGCAAGAATATCTGAAAGAAAACGTAACCATCGTCGCGATGAACGAAGACGAAGGTGAAGCGTTAACGGGTGAAAAAGATCCGCTTCTAGCTGCTAACAAAGCACTTGAGTGGGTTGACCTCGTTCTCTGTACTGCAGGCCCTATCGGTTTATACATGGCTGGCTACACTGACGAGCCTGCGAAACGCGAAACCACTCTGCCATTATTACCGGGTAACATTCCTGAGTTCAATAAATTCGAGTTCAGCCGTGCTATGCGTAAGCAAGACTGTCAAGATCCGGTAAAAGTATACTCTCACATTGGCCCTTATCTTGGTGGCCCGCGCGAAATTAAAAACACCAATGGTGCTGGTGATGGTGCACTTTCTGCACTTTTACACGACATGGCAGCAAACAGCTACCACCACGTGAATGTACCAAACTCAGAAAAGCACGAGCACTCGTGTCTAACGTATTCTTCTCTGTCTCAAATTTGTAAGTACTCAAACCGTGTAAGCTATGAAGTGTTGACTCAGCACTCTCCTCGCCTTTCTCGTGCACTACCTGAACGCGAAGATAGCTTAGAAGAAACATACTGGGATCGTTAAGCGACTCTATTAGGTAGTTAACTCTTAGAGGTTAACGCCAAGTTGGATTACCCATTCCTTGAAGGGCTGCTATATGCAGCCCTTTTTGTATTCAACACCAATATAACGGCAGCTGAAGGTAATCAGATCGAATATTTTTCTCGTTTAAGATTTGATCTCGCGCAATGACTCTTTAGATCTGTTATCTTCCAGCACATAATTGATGTGGTTTGCCTTTACTTGGCAAATTTATACAGTACTATCGCCACGCAAACGTTTACGTACCACCTTTCGGTTCTGATATAAGGATCAAATATGCTGTCTGATATTGATATTTGTCGCTCTACTCCCCTTAAAAACATCAGTGAAGTTGCCAAGCAAGCTGGCCTGCACCACAACGAACATCAGCCATTAGGGCAATACAAATCTAAAGTGTCTCTCACATCACTTGAACGCCTCGCTAGCCAACAAGATGGTAAATTAGTCGTGGTTACGGCCATCACACCGACGCCTCTTGGTGAGGGCAAAACCGTCACCACTATCGGACTAGCACAAGGTCTAGCAAAGATTAACCAATCCGCTATGGCCTGCATTCGCCAACCTTCAATGGGCCCGGTATTTGGTGTAAAAGGTGGTGCAGCCGGCGGTGGCTATTCACAAGTTGCCCCAATGGAGCAATTGAACCTTCACCTGACTGGCGACATTCATGCCGTAACAGTCGCTCATAACCTCGCATCTGCCGCTATTGACGCTCGTTTGTATCATGAGCAACGTGAAGGGTTAGAAGCCTTTGAGGCTCGCTCAGGCTTAAAAGCTCTGGATATCGACCCACGCAGAATCGTGTGGCGACGTGTACTTGACCACAATGACCGCGCACTGCGTATGATCACGGTTGGCAAGAACGAAGCAGACAAAACAATTAATGGCTTTGAGCGCGAGGATGGCTTTGACATCTCAGCCGCTTCAGAGCTGATGGCTATTCTTGCTCTCACTGATGACCTCCAAGATTTAAGAAAGCGTATCGGACGAGTGGTACTCGCATACAACAACCAAGGCTTGCCATTAACTGCAGATGACTTCAACGTAGCAGGTGCTATGACAGTCACAATGAAAGACTCCATAGAGCCAACATTGATGCAAACCCTTGAAGGGGTTCCTACCCTAATCCACGCGGGGCCATTCGCTAACATCGCACACGGTAACTCTTCTATTATTGCCGATAAGGTTGCGTTAAAGCTAAGTGACTTTGTCGTGACGGAAGGTGGCTTCGGCTCAGATATGGGTTTTGAGAAAGCATGTAACATCAAAGTGAAAGCATCGAAAAAAAATCCAGATTGTGCTGTTATTGTCGCAACATTACGTGGTCTAAAAGCCAACTCAGGTTTATACGATTTGAGACCAGGAACTCCGCTACCAGATTCAATCTTTAATGATGACCAAGACGCGCTTATTGCAGGGTTTGAGAACCTTAAATGGCACATCAACAGCGTTAAGCAATACCAAGTGCCTACCGTTGTTGCGATCAATCGATTTCCACAAGATTCAGCTCAAGAGCTCGATGCTTTGAAACAGATGATCACCGACTTCGACCCAAGCGTTAGTGTTGAAGTAAGCGAAGCATTTGGTCAGGGTGGCGAAGGGGCGACTAAATTGGCTCACGCCGTAGTAAAAGCTTGCCAAAAACAGAGTGAATTTAAGCCGTTGTATCACTCAAAGCAAAGCCTAGAAGAAAAACTGATGGCCGTCGCTGAAGTTGGCTATGGCGCAGCAAGTATCTCGCTATCTCCACTGGCTAAAAAACAACTGGCCGAATTCAAACTGCATGGCTATAACGACCTATCGGTTTGTTTAGCAAAAACACCACTATCGATCTCGACAGAAGCACACGTAAAAGGTGCACCATCTCAGTTTGACGTACCCGTTAGGGAGCTAAAACTGTGTGCTGGTGCTGGCTTTATTTACGCGCTGTGCGGCAATGTAATGACCATGCCAGGCCTACCGGATAAACCGGCTTTTATGTCGTTGGACATTGATAGCAAAGGAAACATCGTTGGCTTAAGTTAATTACGACCAGACATAGGCTAAAAATCCGCTTTATCTAGAATAACCTGTCCGTACTACGCTCCCCATTATATTTGCGGACAGGTCTCGTTTCTGATACCTAATTGCTCAATTAACACCCCAAGTGCAATAAATTTCATTAAAAACGAAATAATATGCACATCTGATTATAAGTTTTGGGTCAAGATCACATTAATAGGCCTACAAAATATATAGTATTGCGCTGATTTTTCGAGGACAGTGATGAATACGAGTATAAAAAAACTGATCAGCCAATTTCTATGTACCTTGTTTGTCCTAGGATTAGTCCCTGCTCTCTATATAAACTCTGAATTTGAACGGGTTGAAGCCCAGTATGCGCTAAACATCAAACAGTCTAATCAAAACCAAATCGAATACAGCTTCCATCAACTCGCTGTTATTGTTGAGCAAATATCAAACGCGGTTCCCTCTATTGCCGCCTCACAGACCCTACTTCGTTCCATTTCCGAGCCTTCAGTTACTAACAAACAAGCACTGCAGGATCTGTGGGTTGTATTGGCACACGGGCAACAATACTACTCTCAACTGCGTTTCCTAGATCTAGACGCTAATGAAGTATTCCGCGTCAACTATAAAGATGGCCACGCAAGTGTCACTTCAGACCACGAGTTACAAAACAAATCCTCTCGTGATTACTACAAAAAGCTACAAGAATTAGAGATTGGAGAAGTTAAAGCTACAGGCATTGATCTAGAAGTTGAAAATGGAGAGTTAGTTCGCCCCTTTTCGCCGACACTTCGCATTATGACGCCTGTCACTGTAGGGGAGCACATTATTGGCTATTTCATTGCTAACCTAAATATGCGCGAGATCTATGATCGCTTACATTACCAGATAGGTACATCAGCGACAGTTCCGGTCATCCTTAATAATACTGGTCATGTCATCATGGGTCCCGACCCTGAGGATTCATTTGGGCATGTGATTGAATCACGTTCAGACAAGACGTATGCAAAACTAGCCCCAGGCCTGTGGCAGAATATTCAAAGCGGCACCTCATCCAGCTATTTTGATGGTAAAAACTGGTATTTTCACTCTGACATCAGCCCTAAGATTAAGCAGTTTGAAGGACCAATTTATATGGTTCTTCATATTGAAGAACATCAATTTAACACTCAGTTTCAACAAGAAAATCACGCCATAGTCGTTCAGATAATCATACTCTCGATATTGATTTCAATGATATCTGCAGGTTTCGTACTGTGGAACAGAAATCATAAAAAGAACAGTATCGAAAGCCAACTCGCCAAAGCGGCAATGAACGGTATGTCTGCCCTATTAATCACAGACAAAAATAACCGAATCATAAAAGTAAACCAAGAGTTCACCCGTGTCAGTGGCTACGAGTTAGAAGATGTAAAAGGTAAACAGCCTTCATTGTTTAACGCTGGCCGATATAATGAAGAGTTCTACATTAAAATGTGGAGCGTCATTAAAGAGACAGGGATGTGGGAAGGCGAAGTGGTGAACCGACGAAAGGATGGCACCTTCATCACGGAAATTCTTCGAATACAAACCATCAAAGACTCAAAAGATGTGATTCAATTTTATGTTGCATCATTTGTTGATATCAGCAAACGCAAAGAGCTCGAGAATAAATTGAGAAACCTTAGCGAAAAAGATGCACTATCTGGCTGTTGGAATAGACGAAAGTTCGACCTGGAGCTTCGTGACGAGTGTTCTCGCGTTAGTCGTTACCCTACTCGCGAGCAATCTTGCTTAGCCATATTGGATATTGACCATTTCAAACGCATTAACGATAGATTTGGACATGATTATGGCGATAAAGCCATACAAACCGTAGCACAGGTACTGCAACGTGAATGCCGAGATACCGATTTCGTGGCTCGTATTGGGGGAGAAGAGTTTGGGGTTATCTTGCCTCACACGACACCACAAGAAGCCGACTATGTGCTTAATAGGCTGAGAATCGCGATCAGTATCGAGTTCGACAACGTCGTTACAATAAGTGGCGGAATAACCAACCTAACAGGTGAACCTGCACTCAATTATAAGTGCGCCGATTTAGCTCTTTACGAAGCAAAAGCAGTAGGTAGAAACAGTGTATGTTTGTTCCTTGATAGCGAAATGAGCGAAATTGCATAGTGGGAGCCTGCATCGCACCACCGCCCCGCTAACTTATTCATTTCACTCTAGAGTCGTTCACTCAACAATCAACTTGGTGCGGGGTAGAACTCCAGCGTATTCCCTTCGACTACCAGAATGCAATCCATATTCGCAGCATGGGCTGCCTGCTTACCAAGGTGAGTATCTTCAAACACAACACACTGCTTTGGCTGTAAACCCATACCAAAACAAGCAGCTAAGAAAGTATCAGGGTTTGGTTTATGATTCTTCACATCTGTCGCTGTCACTAAGATATCCAACTTACTCAAGATATCCGTTTTATCTAACAGTTGTTCTGCGCTCTTGCGTTGACTGCCCGTTCCAACCGCAATCTTCTTGTCACCGAGATGGTCTATCAAAAGAGAATACGTACAAGGGATAATATCTCCTTTGTCTTCAATAGCTGCAAACGAAGCCATTTTAAACGTAGAAACCGCTTGTGGGTCGAGCGATAAACCGTACTTACTATTTACCTCACCAGCGATCTTATAACTCGGCATTCCACCTAAGCTATGCAGCCAAGACGCTTCGAAATAAAAGCCGAACTCTTCCGCCGTTTGTTGCCATGCTTTCACATGTGCTGGCATTGTATCGATCAACGTACCGTCCATATCAAAGATTAATCCTTCATACGCCGTTAAATCAATTTTCATCACTACTACCACTCTTTAAGAAAGTTACTGATACCATACCCAATATTCAGTATCATGACCCCATATTACTGTTCAAAATGGATGTTTATGTTACAAATATCTAACTCTGTTTCAATTCAAGACTGGGAACTCCAGCTAACCGCGATCAGAGCTCAAGGAGCCGGAGGTCAAAACGTCAATAAAGTATCGAGTGCGATACATTTACGTTTTGACATAAAGCACTCAACCCTACCCGATTTCTATAAAGAAAAACTCCTGGCACATAAAGATGGTCGTATCACTAAAGATGGTGTGATTATCATTAAAGCTCAACAGTACAGAACTCAGGAGCAAAACCGAGACGATGCTTTGGTACGTTTGAAAGAGCTGATCTTAGAAGCAACAAAAGTTCAAAAAGTGAGACGAGCAACCAAGCCAACACGCGGCTCTCAAAAAAGACGTTTAGAAAGTAAAAAGCAAAGAAGCACCACCAAACAACTTCGCGGAAGAGTAGACTAATTGTTTCATGTCCGTAGTGAGCACCTCACCATGAAACAATCATTTTAGCTCTAACTAGCTGGACAAAAGACGATACCTGACATTGTTTATTCGAAGACTGGTTCTTTGAGGCTACATATTCGCAATACTATTGATTAGAAAGTGTCTATTAGAACAAAACGCTACTTCTGTTTTTTGACCGACAAAATCAGTTTAATCAACAGCATTCGCTCTTCACTGGTTAACAAACGACTAGCAGCAGCTACATCTTCCGCTGCTGCTTCAGACGCTCCTACAACGTCGAGTACGACATCCAAGTCCGTAACTTTCAAGGTTCTCGTGATCGAACGATACTGAGACATTTTGATATCAGCCTCTCCCCGCTCAATTCGTTGATAGGTTTTCAAGCTCATCCCTGCGCTAGCCGCTAATTTTTCTTGAGACCAATTGCCTAGCTTCCTACGCTCAATCAGCGCAATGACTATAGGTTCTTGTGACATAAGCACCTCCAGAATAGACAGTTATGACCTAATTTCAGCAAGAAGCAGACCATATTGACTTAGAACAGTTTACATAAGTGATTAAAGGCATATTATTCGGCCGATAAAAACGTTACGTTTCATGGACTTTCATACTTACAACGGCGTTAACTCACGGGCAGATAAGTTTGAATTATCAAGAGCTAGGAAATAAGAAAAATTGCAAATTGCGAATAATGATAGCGTGAAATTGGAAATTGCGAATCTCTATAAATTGGCATTTCCTTGCATACAACAGGCTTTAGAATCAGAAGATACCCGTAATGAAATTGTTGCGGTACAGCAGAGATTACTGACTTACAAAGAAGTGCTGTTACACGGAAATATGCTGGAAGATAAAGAATTAAAACAGGCCTTTTCTGCATTGAACCAAAGCGAGAAAGGTGTTGTACAAGGTGGTATTCAAAATATCAACGATGCCATAAAGCAAATGGATGAAATTGTCGAAAGGTATAGCAGGAAGGCGAAAATCAATAAGCAGGCATATCGACAAGTTTGAAGCGATAGTACACCGAAATAACCAAGTCGACGCTGATGCTTTTTAGCGTCGACTTAATCTAAGACTTCTTTCATTAATGCTTAAATGAACAACCTGTCGAGGTATAGCCCTCAATCATGCTGATGAACGTCTACTTAACTTTAAATAGATTGTCTTCTTAAAATAAGTAAACCAAGCGCGAATATCGACAAGAACCCCAAAGAACCGCCGCTACTAGAGCCTGAGTTGGTGCCTGAATTAGACCCGCCCGATAGGCTTATCTTCGGCATTGACGTTTCATTTAACAAAGCAGAAGATGAATCAACGGTTTCACCATCGCTCACTCGTACGAGAACACGAGAACTCGGTGTACTTCTAACTTCAAAAGTTGCGTTTTCAGTGCCTGAAACAACTCGATCTATCCATCCTGCATAATCATAAACTTCCGTAAAAACAGACGTGTATTTTTCAGTAAGGCTTCCACATGTAGCTGGCCCGTAACTCGTAATGCCTATTTGCTGATAGCTAACCCCATCCCACCAATAGACAGGACCGCCTGAATCACCATTACAGGTCGAGTTTTTGTATCCATTGAACTGCGCTCCATCAAAACAAAGCTGTTTGTCTGTTGAATTACAGCTATTTGTAGCATCGAAGGTTAAATTCGCTTGATTTACTACATTGGTAGCAGTTCTAGAAACAGTTTTGCCTTGGTCATCAGTTATATGACTCGTCAAGCCTCGGCCAACTGCCTTAAACGTATCTTGACCACGATTCAATGCATAGACATTGTCGAATGTAGAGTTAATTGAAGAAGAGTAGTCTCGTACATTTAAGGCTGTTTTGAGTTTCAAGATAGCAATATCGTTTGGTAATACTTTCCCGTTGATGGGATCAAGATTATTACTATAGTCACTTGGATAATATATCTTTTCGACTCGTGCTGATTGGTATCCACCGTTGTTATATTTTGTTTGATCTGCCATTCCTGGAACAACCCAAGTATTAAGCATCCACGCGTAACTTTCATACACACAATGGGCAGCGGTAAGCACGAATTGTGCATCTATAATGGTTCCACCACAGTAGTTAGAAAATTTTGAACCATCATGAAAGTACAGGCTAGTAAACGTTGGGTAAGTATTAGTTAGTTCTGCATCTGTTGTGGGGCTACCATTGATAATATAAGGTGAAACACCGACATTAGGAGCACTTTCGACCGAGTTTTCCGTCGCCATAACACTTGATGTGTAAATCAATGGAGCTAACAGCCCTAAAACGGCTTTACGAACCGGACTCATTGTATGGTTAACATTCATAGATAACTCCTTGTAACCCCTACTACTTATTTACAAAAATGATGAATCGTCACCATAACACGTACCACTAATATTATAGTAAGCAATTTTAATGATATAGCCATATGTCTCGTTTTAAAAAACGAACTTTCAGGTATCTGGGCTTGTAGCGATATAGAAAGTTATACGCTCTTAAAATTAGATACGTTTATAAAAATAGATACGTTCATAAAAAGGGAGACAGGCTTAAACAAAAAAGCCTACCATTGAACTTCTCTATACAGAGAATCAAACAGTAGGCTTTATTTAGCTTAATAGTTGCTCTTAAAAGAGATTAACCACGGTAGTAACGTTGAGGTACGAATGGCATTTTTTCTACTGTCATTGGTAGCTTCTTACCACGAACTTCAGCGAATACTTCAGTGCCAATTACTGCTAGATCAGTGCGTATATATGCCATAGAAACAGGTTTGCCTGCATTAGGCCCCGCTGTACCGCTTGTTACAACACCAATCTTGTTGTCTTCAGCATCGAACAGCTCAGCGCCTTCACGTACTGGCGCTTTAGTTTGACCAACAAGACCAACACGCTTACGTTGAACATCTTTGGTTGCGATTTGCTCAAGGATGATATCAGCGCCAGGGAAACCGCCTGCACGTTCACCGTCTGTACGACGCACTTTTTGAATGCCCCATAGAAGGCTGGCTTCTACTGGCGTTGTCGTTGTATCTAGATCGTGACCATATAGACATAGACCACACTCAAGACGAAGTGAGTCACGAGCACCAAGGCCAATCCACTCAACTTCCGCTTCTGATGTTAGCTTGCGTGCCAGTGCTTCAGCGTGATCGTTAGGAACAGAGATCTCGTAGCCATCTTCCCCCGTGTAACCACTGCGGCTCACGATGCATTCAACGCCATCGATATCGACTTTTTGAACGTCCATGAACAACATGTCTGCAACGCTAGGTTGGAAACGAGCAAGAACTTCAGACGCTTTAGGGCCTTGAAGGGCTAATAGAGCGCGGTCATCAATCACTTCCATTTCGACGTCAGCTGGAAGGTGCGCCGTTAGATGGTCGATATCTTGTGCCTTACAAGCTGCATTCACAACAACAAATAGGTGGTCGCCTAAATTAGCAACCATCAGGTCATCCATAATGCCGCCCTGCTCGTTAGTAAAGAACGCATAACGCTGTTTACCAGAAGGAAGGTCGATAATATCTACAGGAACCAACGATTCTAAGACAGCAGCTGCGTTTACACCATGTAGACGAAGTTGCCCCATGTGAGAAACATCAAAAAGACCAGCAGCATCACGAGTATGTAAATGCTCTTTCTTTACACCAAGTGGGTACTGGACGGGCATATCGTAGCCAGCGAAAGGAACCATCTTTGCACCCTCTTCAACGTGAAGTGCATGCAGTGGTGTTGTTAGTAGGTCTTGATTAGCGTGTTCTTGAGTCATTTTATTCTCCATGAAGCGTTGCAGGCTGTCCAAAATCGAGTCTGCCGCTTATATCTCTATTTAGAGTCGCCTCTAACGATACTGGTTAACGTTAGAAACAGTAGATAGTAAAAAGTGATGTCCTTTATATAGGCTTATATCGTTGGCTCTATAAATTATGAATAACTGTACAGAACCCATACAACTCACTTTCTAAGAATTCACTTCAGTAAACTTCAATCAACATGAGTAAACCATGTTCACTATAATAAACAAGCCTGCGTCAGTTTTACACCCTTAACAATAGTCAAACAGCTCAAAATGTGACATTTAACAATTTAAAAACAATTGTTCGGTACATGCAAAAACGCGATATTGATGATTTTCGCATCAATATCGCGTCTATTAGCTAACGTTCAAAACAAAAGCAAACGTTTGCATCCACTATAAGAAATTCAAAACTTGTTAGCTTATTTTGCTGTGACCTACAGTTATTTTGCAGTCACCCACAGAATGAGTGCATCTTCAGCACTAGTTGAAATCAGCATATGACCCATATTCGCATCGTAATACATGCTATCGCCTTCACTCATTGGCACGGGTTCGTAGAATTCTGAGTAGAACATCACATCACCCGATATGATCATTAAGAACTCTTCACCATCGTGGCGCACCCAATCGTTATACTCTTCAAAAGTACGAGCTCTCACTCGACTCTTAAACGGCATCATCTTCTTATTAGAGAGCTCTGTGGCAAGCAATTCGTGTTCATAAGTGGGTGTTGGGTGTGGTTTACCTTGGCCTACTTTGGTTAAATCACGACGTCCTGTAGCGACTTTTTTTCTTGGTGGTTCAAAGAGTTGCGGCATATTTATCTGCAACCCCATAGCCAATTTCTGCATCGCTTGAAAGGTCGGAGAGATCTGTTCATTCTCTATTTTACTGAGCGTAGAACGCGCCAAGCCTGTTCTTTGGCTTGCTTCTTCTAGCGTGATCCCAAGCTTACCGCGGATGTCTTTAATGCGCTGGCCAAGCCTAAGTGGTTCAATATTCTGGTCTAACGTTTCCTTCGCCAACGTTAGAGATGGGTACTCATCATAAATGTCTTCTGACATAGGTCCCTCACTAATTTTTTACTTCCTGTCTATTAATTTCATTGTTGCATAAAGCGCTTTGTTGATTAAAGAGCACACAGAGAAATAAAGCGTGCTCCCCGCAGCAAAACAAGAAAATCTGTTTCCTATTGGAAATTTTTGTTGAAAATTGATTTTAACGGAGCTATGTTATCGACTTGTTAGATGAAGAGATGCTACTTCGGCTTGCCGCAAATGATAGATTTAACATTTGTAAGAGCTGTTTTTTACCCGATTTTTTGGGAACCAATTCGTGCTGCATTGACCCTACAACGATCGCTTAGACGCTGTAAGAGTATATTTAATACGCAATCAACGTATGTCTGTACCTATATAGCGCAAACGATACCGATGCAGAAATCAACGTAAGACCTAATGGACTATAAAAACAATCACCATTAGCTTAATGAAAGGTCTCGACAATGAACGCTTACCAAAACCACAGCTTAGACAGTTTTTTCTCTACGAACCTATCAGGCACTGACGACGCCGTATTTGCTGGAATCCAAGCAGAGAACACTCGTCAAAACGAACAAATCGAACTTATTGCTTCTGAGAACATCGTTTCTAAAGCAGTAATGCAAGCTCAAGGCACTTGCCTAACCAACAAATACGCAGAAGGCTATCCAGGCCGTCGCTACTACGGTGGTTGTGAGCACGTAGATACCGTTGAAGCTATCGCAATTGAACGTGCTAAACAGCTGTTCAAATGTGAGTACGTAAACGTGCAGCCTCACTCTGGCGCTCAAGCAAACGGTGCAGTAAAACTTGCCCTACTTCAACCCGGCGACACAATCCTTGGTATGTCTTTAGATGCTGGTGGTCACCTCACACACGGTGCACGTCCTGCAATGTCTGGTAAGTGGTTCAACGCAGTTCAATATGGCGTAGACCGCGACACACTTGAAATCGATTACGAAGCAGTTCGCGCATTAGCTGTCGAAAGCCAACCTAAAATGATTATTGCAGGTGGTAGTGCTATCCCACGCGTTATTGATTTCGCTAAGTTCCGCGAAATTGCTGACGAAGTTGGCGCTATCCTAATGGTCGATATGGCACACATCGCGGGTCTTATCGCGACAGGTGCTCACCCTAGCCCACTACCACACGCACACGTTGTTACCACAACAACGCACAAAACACTTCGTGGCCCACGCGGCGGCATGATTCTTACGAACCACGAAGACATCAACAAAAAGATCAACTCTGCAGTGTTCCCTGGCCTTCAAGGCGGCCCACTAATGCACGTTATCGCGGCTAAAGCAGTGGCGTTTGGCGAAGCACTTGGCCCTGAATTTAATACTTATATTGATTCAGTGATCGACAACGCAAAAGTTCTTGCTGAAGTGTTGCAAACTCGCGGTTGTGACATTGTGACTGGCGGTACAGACACACATCTAATGTTGGTTGACCTTCGCCCTAAAGGCTTGAAAGGTAACGTAACTGAAGAAGCATTAGAGCGTGCAGGGATCACATGTAACAAAAATGGCATACCATTCGATACAGAGAAGCCTATGATTACTTCTGGTATCCGTTTAGGCACGCCAGCTGGAACCAGTCGTGGTTTTGGCACTGAAGAATTCAAACTTATCGGTGAATGGATCGGCGATGTACTTGATGGCTTAGTTGAAAGCCCTGAAGGCAATGCTGAAGTTGAGCAACGTGTTCGCAAGCAAGTTAAAGAGCTTTGCAAGCGCTTCCCTCTTTACCGTTAAACCAATTTTAAGATTTAAATTAAAACCTCATAAATTTTTGGAGAATAAGCAATGGACAATACACTAAAGTTTGCAGACAGCCACGAGTGGGTAAAAGACAACGGTGACGGTACTGTAACTATTGGTATTTCTGAGCACGCTCAAGAGCTACTAGGTGACGTTGTGTTTGTTGACCTGCCAGACACTGAAGACGAAATTGAAGCTGGCGAAAGCTTCTCTCTGGTTGAATCAGTGAAAGCAGCTTCTGATATCTACGCACCAATCTCTGGCGAAATTGTAGAAATCAACGAAGAATTAGAAGATAGCCCAGAGCTAATCAACGAAGAACCTTATGAAGGCGGTTGGATTGTTAAAGTGAAGATGTCTGATGCGTCTGAACTAAACAACCTTAAAGATGCGGAAGAATACCTAAGCTCTGTAGAAGAAGACTAATAGGTAACCTCATTACGATAAAGCTGCTCTTTGGAGCAGCTTAATTTTAGGGGCTAGCTCACGGCTCCAGAGAGAAAGTAGAACATATCATGACTGAATTACTTCAAAGCCAATTACTGAAAGACTTGGGTACGCAAAACGAGTTTGTTGCTCGTCATAACGGCCCTAATAAAGCAGACCAGCAAAAAATGCTTGAAGCGATCAACGCGACTAGCCTAGACGCACTGATCGACGAAACGGTTCCTGCACAAATCCGTCTTGAAAAACCAATGACACTTGCTGCGCCACTGAGCGAGATGGACATGCTGACCTCTCTTAAAGAGATCGCTAACCTAAACCAAGTGAAACGTACTTTCATTGGCCAAGGCTACTACAACACATTCACTCCAAACGTTATTCTACGTAACGTTTTAGAGAACCCCGGCTGGTACACAGCTTACACACCATACCAACCAGAGATTTCTCAAGGTCGTCTTGAAGCTCTACTCAATTACCAACAAATGGTAATGGACTTAACTGGTATGGAAATCGCGAACGCGTCTCTTCTTGATGAAGCGACAGCGGCTGGCGAAGCCATGACACTGTGTAAGCGTGCTGGTAAAAGCAAGAGCAAAGTATTCTTCGTTGCCGACGATGTTCATCCTCAAACACTAGAAGTTGTTAAGACTCGTGCTGAGTACATCGGCTTTGAAGTCATGGTTGGTGCTCTTGAAACACTTCCAGAGCAAGACGTATTTGGTGCGCTCCTCCAATACCCTGGTACAACAGGCGAAGTTCGCGACCTAACAGACATCATTGCGAAAGCTCAAGCTAACAAGACTCTTGTAACCGTTGCAACAGACCTTCTTGCTTCTGCACTACTTAAGCCTGTTGGTGAAATGGGCGCAGACGTAGCAATTGGTTCAGCGCAACGTTTCGGCGTTCCTATGGGATACGGCGGTCCACACGCTGCATTCATGGCAACACGTGAAAAGCATAAGCGTACAATGCCCGGTCGTGTAATTGGTGTATCTATCGATACGCACGGTAACCAAGCACTACGTATGGCAATGCAAACTCGTGAGCAACACATCCGCCGCGAAAAAGCGACATCGAATATCTGTACAGCTCAAGCACTTCTAGCAAACATGGCGTCTTTCTACGCGGTTTACCACGGTGCAGAAGGCCTACGTACAATTGCTCGTCGTACACACCACATGACAGCTATCCTAGCGGCTGGCCTGACTAAAGCGGGTTACGAGCTAACGAACAACAGCTTCTTTGATACCATCACGCTGAACACAGAAGACAAGACAGATGCACTGTACGCGAAAGCGCAAGCAGCAGACATCAACCTTCGCCGACTTGTTGGTAAGATTGGTATCAGCCTAGATGAAACAACAACAATCGACGACGTGAACGCACTGTTCGCAATCTTCGACGTGAAAGAAGACGTTCAAGTACTATCTTCTGACATTGCATCAAACGAGTTTGCAGCAATTCCAGAAAACTGCCGTCGTGAATCAGAGTTCCTAACTCACCCAGTATTCAATACGCACCACAGCGAAACGCAAATGATGCGTTACCTAAAACAGCTTGAGAACAAAGACTTCTCACTAACGCACGGCATGATCCCACTGGGCAGCTGTACGATGAAGCTGAACGCTGCTGCTGAGATGATCCCAGTAACATGGCCTGAGTTTGGTTCTATTCACCCATTCGCACCTCTTGATCAAGCAGCAGGTTACACAGCGCTAGCGAAAGATCTTAAAGAGAAGCTTTGTGAAATTACCGGTTACGACGATTTCTCACTACAGCCTAACTCTGGTGCATCTGGCGAATACGCAGGTCTAATCGCGATTCAACGCTACCACGCAAGCCGCGGTGAAGCTCACCGTAACGTTTGTCTGATTCCAAGCTCTGCGCACGGTACTAACCCTGCAACAGCATCAATGGTGTCAATGAAGGTTGTGGTTGTTAAGTGTGATGAAGATGGCAACATCGACATGACAGACCTAGCAGCGAAAATCGAGAAGCACAAAGAAAACCTATCAAGCATCATGATCACTTACCCTTCTACGCACGGCGTATACGAAGAGCAAGTGAAAGAAGTGTGTGAACAAGTACACGCAGCGGGCGGTCAGGTTTACCTAGACGGCGCGAACATGAACGCTCAAGTAGGTCTAACTTCACCTGGCTTCATCGGTTCAGACGTATCTCACTTGAACCTACACAAAACATTCTGTATCCCACACGGTGGTGGCGGTCCGGGTATGGGTCCTATCGGCGTTAAATCGCACCTAGCACCTTTCCTACCCGGTCACATCGAAAACGGTGTACAAGGTTCTGACTACGCGGTATCAGCAGCAGATTTAGGCAGTGCTTCAATTCTACCTATCTCTTGGGCTTACATCGCAATGATGGGCGAACCTGGTCTAACAGACGCGACTAAAGTAGCGATTCTGAACGCGAACTACGTGATGGAAAAACTACGTCCTCACTACCCTGTTCTTTACCGTGGCACTAACGGCCGCGTAGCGCACGAATGTATTATCGATATTCGTCCACTTAAAGAAGACACAGGCATCAGCGAAGAAGATATCGCTAAGCGTCTAATGGACTTCGGTTTCCACGCGCCTACGATGTCTTTCCCAGTAGCAGGCACACTAATGGTAGAACCAACTGAATCTGAAGATTTAGAAGAGCTAGACCGTTTCTGTGAAGCGATGATCGCAATCCGTCACGAAATGGCAGCAGTGAAAGCGGGTGAATGGCCACTAGACAACAACCCTCTAGTGAACGCACCGCACACGCAAGTTGACCTTTCAGGCGCAGAATGGGGTCGCCCTTACTCTCGCGAACTGGCTTGCTTCCCATCGAAAGCAACGAAGAACTCGAAGTACTGGCCAACAGTTAACCGTGTAGACAACGTATACGGCGACCGTAACCTAATCTGTTCTTGCCCAAGTATCGACAACTACGAAGACTAATTTTTGTAGATTTTAGATAAACAAAAGCGAACCACTTGGTTTAATGCCGTTCACTTTAGAGTGAACGGCATTTTTGTTCTTAGCATACCGTTGTGGTCTGGGTTTAACTGTT
>NZ_JBGOOI010000013.1:0-92581 GCF_041439605.1 Vibrio sp. 1F169
CACAACGGTATGCTAAGAACAAAAATGCCGTTCACTCTTAAGTGAACGGCATTAGCTACATGAGCAGGTTTTATTTTTTATTAGTAACTTAAGCTACCAAATCACTGAACTGATTACTTAGTTAGGTCATCAAAGAAGTTTTTCACGCCGCTGAAGAAACCTTCAGATTTTGGCTTGTGCTTGCTTGCAGCTTCACCACAACATGTTTCTTCAAATTCGCGCAGTAGTTCTTTTTGACGAGAGCTTAGCTTAACCGGTGTTTCAACCACTAGCTTAACGATTAGGTCACCCACACCGCCGCCACGAACGCCTTTCACGCCTTTGCCACGCATACGGAACATACGGCCCGTTTGTGTCTCTTCTGGCACTTTAAGGTTTACACGGCCATCGAGTGTTGGAACTTCAACTTCACCACCTAAAGCAGCCATAGAGAAGCTTACTGGCACTTCGCAGTAAAGGTTGTTGCCGTCACGCTCAAAGATATTGTGCTCTTTTACGTGTACTTGTACGTACAAGTCGCCAGCTGGAGCGCCGTGCTCCCCTGCTTCGCCTTCGCCAGATAGACGAATGCGATCACCAGTATCAACACCTGCTGGGATCTTAACGTTAAGCGTTTTCGTCTTCTGTTTACGACCTTGGCCATGACATGAGTTACATGGGTCTTTGATGATCTTGCCTTTACCATTACAAGTAGGACAAGTCTGTTGAACCGCAAAGAAACCTTGGCGCATTTGTACCTGGCCGTGGCCATGACAAGTACCACACGTTTGTGCAGAAGAACCCGCTTTCGCGCCGCTACCATCACAAATGTCACATTCAACAAGTGTTGGTACTTCAATCTCTTTAGATACACCACGAACGGCTTCTTCTAGAGAAAGCTCCATGTTGTAACGCAAATCAGAACCACGTTGAGCACGCGCTTGACCGCCGCCACGACGACCGCCGCCGAAGATATCGCCAAATACGTCACCGAAGATATCGCCGAAGTCACCTTGGCCACCGCCGCCGTAACCGCCGCCACCCATGCCACCTTGTTCAAAAGCTGCGTGGCCGTATTGGTCGTAAGCTGCTTTCTTTTGAGCATCGGTTAGGATCTCGTACGCTACTTTTACTTCTTTAAATTTGTCTGCTGCGCTTTCATCACCCTGATTACGGTCCGGGTGGAATTTCATCGCTAAGCGTTTGTACGCTTTTTTAATATCGCGCTCTGATGCATCGCGGCTTACGCCTAATACTTCGTAAAAATCACGTTTTGACATGTTCTAGGTCACCAAAATAATTGCTACTGCCGAATGATCACTTCAGCAGTCTGTGTATCAATCTAGATAAAAGTTCTGTCGGCTGAAACGCCGAATAAAGCTATTATCTAGATCGACAAGTCTAAATACAAATTTACGGGCGTGAGAGTTACCTCTGACGCCCGTATCTTTAGAAATCGAAAAACGACTTTTTCTAAGCTAAAACACGTTAGTTCAAGGAGAAGGCACGGAGCTTACAAGTGTAAGTGAGTACCTTCGACGCAGAAATCACGTGTTATAGCGACGAAAAATTATTTTTTGTCTTCTTTAACTTCTTCAAACTCTGCGTCAACAACATCGTCGTCTTGCTTAGGTTGTTCACCAGCGTCAGCACCAGCTTGTTCAGCTTGAGCTTTCTGTTGAGCAATTTCCATTAGCTTTTGAGCTGCTTGCATAAGTTCTTGAACTTTAGCGTCGATAGCTTCTTTGTCGTCACCAGACTTAACTGATTCAAGAGCTTCGATAGCTGCTTCGATTTTAGCTTTCTCGTCTGCAGGTAGAGCTTCACCAGCTTCTTCTACTTGCTTCTTAGTGCCGTGAATCATTTGGTCAGCTTGGTTACGTGCAGTTACTAGCTCTTCGAACTTCTTGTCAGCTTCTTTGTTAGCTTCTGCTTCTTGAACCATTGCTTCGATCTCTTCCTCAGACAAACCGCCTGATGCTTGGATAGTGATCTTCTGCTCTTTACCTGTCGCTTTATCTTTAGCAGATACGTTCAGGATACCATCAGCATCTAGGTCGAATGTTACTTCAACTTGTGGCATGCCACGTGGTGCTGGTTGGATACCTTCTAGGTTGAACTGACCAAGAGACTTGTTGTAAGTCGCTTGCTTACGCTCACCTTGAAGAACGTGGATAGTTACTGCGCTTTGGTTGTCTTCAGCTGTAGAGAACACTTGATCCGCTTTAGTAGGGATAGTTGTGTTTTTCTCGATAAGCTTAGTCATTACGCCGCCCATCGTTTCGATACCGAAAGATAGAGGAGTAACGTCTAGAAGAAGAACGTCTTTAACTTCACCAGCTAGTACACCACCTTGAACAGCAGCACCCATTGCAACAGCTTCGTCAGGGTTCACGTCTTTACGTGGCTCTTTACCGAAGAATTCAGTTACTTTAGCTTGAACCATAGGCATACGAGTCTGACCACCCACTAGGATAACGTCAGTGATTTCGCCTACAGATAGGTCAGCATCTGCTAGAGCAACTTTTAGTGGCTCAAGAGAACGTTGAACTAGGTCTTCAACTAGAGACTCAAGCTTCGCACGAGTCACTTTGATGTTCATGTGCTTAGGACCAGTCGCATCAGCAGTAACGTAAGGTAGGTTTACGTCAGTTTGAGTCGTAGAAGAAAGCTCGATTTTCGCTTTTTCTGCTGCTTCTTTAACACGCTGCATTGCTAGTGGATCAGCTTTAAGGTCAATACCTTGCTCTTTCTTGAACTCATCTACTAGGTAGTTGATCATGCGGTTATCGAAATCTTCACCACCAAGGTGAGTATCACCGTTAGTTGAAAGAACTTCGAAAGTCTTCTCGCCTTCTACTTCATCGATTTCGATGATAGAGATATCGAATGTACCACCACCAAGGTCGTATACAGCGATAGTGCGATCACCACCTTGCTTGTCTAGGCCATAAGCCAGAGCAGCAGCAGTAGGTTCGTTGATGATACGTTTAACATCTAGACCAGCGATACGGCCAGCATCTTTCGTTGCTTGACGTTGAGCATCGTTGAAGTAAGCAGGAACAGTTACTACTGCGCCAGTTACTTCTTCGCCTAGGAAGTCTTCAGCTGTTTTCTTCATTTTCTTAAGAACTTCAGCAGATACTTGAGGAGCAGCCATTTTTTGGCCTTGCGCTTCAACCCATGCATCACCGTTATCAGCTTTAACAATGTTAAAAGGCATGATTTCGATATCGCGTTGAACTTCTTCATCTTCAAAACGACGACCGATTAGACGCTTAATCGCGTATAGCGTGTTTTGAGGGTTAGTAACAGCTTGACGTTTCGCAGGTTGACCAACTAGCGTCTCGCCTTCAGTGTATGCGATTACCGATGCTGTTGTGCGTTCGCCTTCAGCATTTTCTAATACGCGTGGTTTGTCACCGTCAAGAACAGCAACACAAGAGTTAGTAGTACCTAAATCAATACCAATGATTCGACCCATCAGGCTTTCTCCGAATAAATTCTATTTAGTTTTTTGCTATACCCACTATGTGGGGGGTAGTAATCAGGGATTCAACCCTAATACACAAATTTAAGTGCAAATGTAATTTGCTTTCGTATGCACCATAGATAAGGGCTCACGAATCCTTTTCAAGGGGGATACTGGATTTTTTCACATTTATTTTGATAAAAGGAATGGTTAGACACGAATACATATCATTACCTTCACATAAGCCCAGTAACTGGGTTTATCACCCAATAAAAAACGGAGCCACTTAGGCTCCGTTTGTCTATTCAGGCTTTCCACTTAGATTTCATCTATAGAGGAAAATCTCTGATTACGCTTCTGCTTTCTTTAGCTCAGCTTCTTCGTTTGTTTCAACGCCGATTTCGCCTTCAGACTTAGCAACGATAGTGTTAACCGCTGTATCACCTACTACGTTAGAAGAAGTACAGAACATATCGTTGATACGGTCTACCGCAGCAATGATAGCTAGACCTTCTGGTGGTAAACCTAGTTGGTGCAATAGAACACCTACCATTACAACACCACCACCTGGAACACCACCAGCACCGATAGACAGTAGCAAGATAGTTAGACCCAGAGTAAAGATGTCAGCCGTGTTGATTGGTTGACCGAATGCGTTTGCTACGAACATTGTCGCGAGTGCGATGTAGATAGAGACACCAGACATGTTCATTGTCGCACCCAGTGGTACACCGAAGCCTGCCACAGATCTTGATACACCAAGCTTTTCAGTTAGAGTGCGCATCGTTACTGGGATAGTCGCGTTCGAGCTTGCCGTCGATAGTGAGAAAAGGATTTGCTCACGAGTTGCACGTAGGAATTGCTTAGGCGTAATACCTGTCGCGATACCAACCATCATTGGGTAGAAGAAGAAAATCCAGAACACTAGCATCGCAACAACAAGCGCTACATAGCCCGCTACAGACATAAGTGTCTCAGCGTTCAGTGTCGCACCTAGTTGAATCATCAGAGCGAATACACCAAATGGCGCCAAGCTCATTACTAGGCCGATAAGCTTCATCATGATTTCGTTAGCCATCTTGAACGTTTTGATCGCTGGACCGCCACGTGAATCAAGAGCCTGAATAGCAAGACCAGTCAAAATTGCCATGAAGATGATCTGTAGCATGTCGCCGCTTGCAAACGCCTGAACTGGGTTGCTAGGAACGATGTTCACAACAAGAGAGAAGATATCTGGAGTTTCAGTTGTTGTTAGTTGAACTGTCTCAGAGATCGTTCCGGCTAAATCTGCGCCAGCACCCGGTTGGAAAATAAGGCCAACAGTTAGGGCTGCAGAAATCGCGATGATGGTGTTGATAATGTAAAGAGCAAAAGTTTTACCACCTAGGCGACCGAAAGAACGGATGTCTTTCAATTCAACAATTCCGCAAACGATAGATACGTATACCAGTGGAACAACCAATAGTTTGATCAAAGAGACAAACATACCACCGACACCTTCTGCTAGACCTAGCAGGTAAGTATCAAATACTGCAATACCGTTGAATAGGTACTGAATAGCAGTACCAATAAGTAGGCCGGCAAACAAGCCTACAAAAATCTTACTTGAGAGCGATTTATCCATCGTTCTTCTCCAGTTTGTTGTGTTTGAAATTTGTACTTTTATAGTTATATATGCGAGTCAAATCGCTATATCGCAGTGGATTTTACATACAAAGATAACAATTAAAAGCATTTATTTACAAAAACATTACAAGTGTGACATCAAAACATTTCTTAATTAACAACCAGTTTCATAATATAAAACTCTAAATCATTGTTCTGGGCAATATAAAAGGAACAACATTCTTAATGCGGTTTTGATGACTATTTACGTGGGTTCTCAAGTTATAGGCACAAAAAAAGAGAGGCATATGCCTCTCTTTTCATTTTACGTAAACCAGTGATTTATTTTGTCGCCGCGACTTACTCAGTCAATGCGCGACTCAATCACTTGGCAGCGTAACACGTCATTACTTAGCAACCATAACCATCGCAGGGCGAACCACACGACCGTTTAACTCGTAACCTTTTTGCATTACGAACATAACCGTGTTTGATTCGTGATCTGGACTTTCTTGGATAGACATCGCTTGGTGGAATTCAGGATTGAACACTTCACCTTCAGGGTTGATCTCTTTAAGACCAAACTTAGCAACTGTGTCTACGAACGTTTTGTGCGTTAGCTCAACACCTTCAAACAGTGGCTTAACCACTTCGTTTTCAGCATCTGCCGCTTGCATTGCACGCTCTAGGTTGTCGATGACAGGAAGTAGACCTTCAGCAAACTTGTTCAAAGCGAATTTACGCGCCTTATCAATTTCTTGCTCGCTACGGCGACGCATGTTTTCAACTTCAGCTTTTGCGCGAAGAACAGAATCTTGCTGCTCTTTCACTTTAGATTCGCTAGAAAGTAGTGCAGCTTCTAGTTGAGCGATTTTTGCTTCTTGCTCATCAACAGACTCTTCATTTAGCTCAGCTTCTTCAACTTTCTCAGCTTCAGCAATGATTTGATCTAGCTCTTCTTCCGTTACTTTGTTTTCTTCGTTGCTCATGATCTCTCCAGAATTCGTTTTCAATGCAAGTGACAGGTGTGTTTGCACCCCAAATTGATATAAAACACTCGCATAGACGTTCAACTTGCCTTTATTATGGGGATGAAGAATTTTGATTCAAGCCTAATTCGTTTGGAAACGTTATGAAAAAGCCATTTGAAGTCATCGCCATTATTGGTAAACCTCGAGATCAGCAAGCAATTCAGACTCATAGAGAGCTCTATCAGTGGTTAAGTACTGAGGGTTATCAAGTGTTTGTGGATGACAGACTCGCTACAATTTTAGACGATATCCCACAAGAACATTTTTCTAGCCTAATTGAATTAGGTAAACGCGCCGATCTCGCCATTGTGGTGGGTGGTGACGGAAATATGCTCGGTGCCGCTAGAATCTTGTCACGTTTCGATATTTCAGTGATTGGCGTAAACCGAGGAAACCTAGGTTTCCTTACCGATCTTAATCCTGAAAACTTCCAGAGTGCGCTTACTGATGTACTCAAGGGTGAATTCATGGAAGAAGAGCGCTTCTTACTTGAAACTGAAATTCATCGTCATGGCCAAATAAAAAGCCACAACGCCGCACTCAACGAAGCAGTACTTCACCCCGGTCAAGTCGCACATATGATCGAGTTCGAAGTGTATATCGATGACAGCTTCGCCTTCTCACAGCGTTCTGATGGCTTGATCGTCTCAACACCGACAGGTTCAACCGCCTATTCACTTTCTGGTGGTGGTCCTATCCTGTCATCAAGCTTAAATGCAATTTCATTAGTACCGATGTTCCCGCACACCCTTTCAAGCCGACCACTTGTGGTGGATGGAAAGCGTCGTATCAAGCTGATTGTATCGCCTGATAACCGCGGAACTCAGGAAGTCAGTTGTGATGGTCAAATCTCGCTACCGGTTTCCCCTGGCGATGAGATCCATATTTACCAAAGCCCGAATGTGCTCAAGCTGATCCACCCTAAAGATTACAATTACTACCATGTTCTACGTAACAAACTAGGTTGGTCGAGTAAGCTGTTCTAAAAGAATAAAAGCTCCAGAAGTAACCGAATTATGAAAGGCTGACGACGTTCGTCAGCCTTTTTTATTGCCCATAGAAAGCCCGTCGGCTCTCGCTTCTCGTCAATTTGCTTATACCGTCATTCTCAAGAGGGAGGAACGACTGAGTTGGGAATCTATAGCGGTTTCAGTGATCTACGGACGCGCTCAATTCTGAGATCGGTCACAAAAAATTTTCACCTGTCGACTTTACTGTATAAAGAAACAGTATATACTGAGCTTATATACAGTATTGTTCAGTTATACAGGTAAATAAAAATGCTGGCTCATCTAAGTGTTAATAATTTCGCTATTGTTAAGTCTTTACAGCTAGAACTCTCTAAAGGCATGACAACAATCACCGGAGAAACTGGTGCGGGTAAATCTATCGCTATCGACGCTTTAGGCTTGTGTCTTGGAGGAAGATCTGATGCAGGAATGGTTCGACAAGGTGAAGAAAAAACCGAAGTCAGTGCCGCTTTTTTACTTGAGAACAATCTGCATGCTACCCGCTGGTTAGAAGACAATGAACTGCTTGATGGCGGTGAATGCATCCTACGCAGAACCATCTCTAAAGAAGGTCGTTCTCGCGCATTCATCAACGGCAGTCCCGTGCCTCTTTCACAATTAAAATCGCTTGGACAGCTGTTGATCAACATTCATGGTCAGCACGCGCACCATCAGTTGATGAAAAGCGACTACCAAATGGCCATGCTTGATCAATACGCAGGTCACTTGAACCTATTGAAATCGACACGTAATGCTTACCAAGCCTGGCGACAAGCCGATAACCACTTAAAAGAGTTACGTGAAAATAGCCAGCAAAACCAAGCTCAAAAACAACTTCTTGAATACCAAATCAAAGAGTTAAATGAGCTGTCTATTGGGGAGGAAGAATATGAAGACCTCGAACAAGAGCATAAGCGCCTCTCCAATAGCGGAGAACTGGCCACAACCTGCCAACAAGCTATCGAGCTTATTTATGAAGGCGAAGAAGTTAATGCGCTTGGTATTCTGCAATCGGCCAATAACTCCTTAATTCAGTTAGCGGAGCTAGATGAAAGATTGGCTGAGTTACCAAACTTATTGTCTGAAGCCATTATTCAGATAGAAGAAACCAATAACGAGTTAAGAACATACCTAGATGGCATTGATGTCGATCCAGGTCGTATGGCTTACGTTGAAGAGCGTTTCTCAAAAGTAATGTCGATGTCTCGTAAACATCACGTGTTGCCAGAAGAGCTCTATAAGCATCATCAAGACTTATTACAACAAGTTGAAGCGCTTGATTGCTCTGATGAAAAGTTGGAAGAATTAGCCAACGAAGTAGAAAACCAATACCAATCGTTCGTGGCTAAATCAGAGAAGCTTCATAAATCTCGAATTCGTTACGCAAAAGAACTCAACAAGCTGATCACGCAAAGCATGCACGAACTGAGCATGGAAAAAGCGCAGTTTGCCATTGAAGTAAACAACACCAACACGCACCCTTCCCCATTGGGTATGGATAACGTGACATTCATTGTTTCGACCAACCCAGGCCAACCAATGCAGCCGATCGCTAAAGTGGCCTCTGGTGGTGAGTTATCACGAATCTCACTGGCGATTCAGGTGATCACAGCGCAAAAAGTGGATACACCAAGCCTTATTTTCGATGAAGTCGATGTGGGTATCAGTGGACCAACGGCTGCGGTTGTCGGAAAAATGCTACGTAAGCTGGGCGAATCAACCCAAGTTATGTGTGTGACGCACCTACCTCAAGTGGCAGGTTGCGGTCACCAACAGCTGTTTGTTGCCAAGAACACGAAATCAGGTAAAACCGAAACTCAAATGCACACGCTTGATGAGCAACAACGCGTTTCAGAGCTTGCTCGACTGCTTGGTGGCAGCCAGATTACCGAATCGACACTGGCCAACGCAAAAGAGTTATTAATCGCAGCATAGGTTACATATTCGGCAACTTTCTGATAATTTACCGAAAATTCTTGGCAATTTTGCAACTTAATTCAAAATTGCCAGTCATAACAAGCTCAAAGCGCAAGGAGCTTTTTACTTCTTGCTGGAGCTTGTTTATTATCAGGCAGTATTTTAGCGAAGAAAGATCTCAAACTATGCGAATTAAAAAGTGGTTAGTTGCAGTTCCACTAGCACTAACAATGTTGACCGGTTGCTCTCTACTAGAGAAGTTGGTTTATCGAATTGACATCAATCAGGGTAACTATGTTGAACAAGAAGCTGTCGATCAGCTAAAGTTTGGCATGACAAAAACACAAGTTCGTTACGTTATGGGCTCACCTATGCTTATCGAAAATGGCTATCCAGATACGTGGTACTACATTTACCACCACCAAAAAGGCCATAACGACCCTATCCAGAAAAACCTTGTCGTGAACTTTGATGCCACAGGCACTCTAGTAACGATCAATGGTGACTTTGAAGCCAGTGATGAGTTCTTCGAAAGCCTTCGCTAGCTTTCAACTAACAAAGCTTTCCAGTCAACAAAGCTCTTAGCCGATAAAGCTATCAGTCGACAAAGCTATAGGTCGACAAAGCAAGAATCGCAAAAGCCTGCTCACTTCACACGAGTAGGCTTTTTAATATCTGCTAACAAATTATCTGCGTTGTCTAACCAGCAAGCACAAAAAAGCTCGCCAATATAGCGAGCTCTCTTCTTAGTCAAACTTGTTTGGCATTACGATTTAGCTGCGGCCGCTTTTGCTTGCTCAGCACGCTTACGGCGAATCTCTTTTGGATCGGCTAACAGTGCTCGGTATATTTCGATACGATCTTTATCACGCACCGTCGCATCTAGCTTAACGTTACGGCTGAATACGCCAACCTTGTTTTTTGCTAAGTCGATCTCTGGGTACAATTCCAAAACGCCAGACTGCGCAATGATCTCTTCAACGGTCGCGTGCTTGTTTACTACTAAATTAAACACACGCTGTTCATGCGGAAGTGCAAACACAACCTCAACGTGGATCATATCCGATTCAATAGTCATGGCTTAGTAGACCTGTTTCGCGCGTTGAGTAAAAGCAGTGACCATATTACTCGTCAGCTCATTGAAAACCTTACCAAATGCCATTTCAATCATTCGGCTAGAGAATTCAAACTCTAACTTAAGCTCAACCTTACACGCTTGCTCATCGAGCGGAGTAAAATACCAACCGCCCTGTAGCTTTTTAAACGGGCCGTCCACCAGCTCCATCAAGATCTCAGCACCATCCGCTAAGCGGTTAGATGTGGTAAATGTTTTGCTAATACCAGCTTTAGAGACATCAACCGAAGCCACCATAGTTGAATCTGAAGATTCGATCACACGTGAACCAGAACACCCTGGCAAAAACTCGTGATAACGAGCAACATCATTGACCAAGCTGAACATCTGGTCGGCACTAAACGACACTAATGCTGAACGAGTAACCTTTGGCATATAGACTCCTGTTAAAGACAGCGTTACATTAACACAAACTGCAATTTTAATTGTATTGGGCCAGAGCGCAAATAAAAAGGATTCCCCAACTAGGGTGCAATCCGTATAATGAGGCCATTATGGCAAAGAATAAATCAAAATCAAAAGCCGGTAGTAATACCATTGCGCTTAATAAGAAAGCTCGCCACGAATATTTCATCGATGATGAGATAGAAGCGGGGCTTGAGCTACAAGGCTGGGAAGTAAAATCCCTACGTGAAGGCAAAACCAATATCGCAGAAAGCTACGTCTACATCCGAGACGGCGAAGCATTCATCAGTGGTATGACGATCACTCCGCTAACTCAAGCGAGTACTCATATCGTGGCGAACCCAACACGCATCCGTAAACTACTAATGTCGAGAAAAGAACTCGACAACCTTATCGGTCGTATTAACCGTGAAGGCATGACACTTGTCGCAACCGCGCTTTACTGGTCTCGCTCTTGGGCGAAGATTAAAGTTGGCGTAGCGAAAGGTAAAAAGCTGCACGATAAACGTACTGATATGAAAGAAAAAGATTGGGCGAGAGATAAAGCACGAATTATGAAGAGTAATTTGCGTTAATTTTAAGCACTTAAACGCACAGTGCTAGACAGGCAAAGCTTTTCTGGTACTATGCAAATAACACTTGGGGCTGATTTAGGATTCGACAGGAATTTTGAAGTCTGAGGTGCATGCCGTGGGGCGGTTGGCCACGTTAAAAGCCGCAAAAAAATAGTCGCAAACGACGAAAACTACGCACTAGCAGCTTAATAACCTGCTCAGAGCTCTCTTACCCTAGCTTCCGCTCGTAAGACGGGGACCAATAAGAGATCAAACCCAAACTAGCTAGCGCGGATTCTCCCACCTGAGAGGAAAAGCGCGAATAACAATTCAGGTTAGCCTTTAACTAGCGTGTCGGTTCGCAGGTTGCTGGTGAAATTAAAGATCGACTAAGCATGTAGTACCAATGATGAATGATTTTTGGACGCGGGTTCAACTCCCGCCAGCTCCACCAAACGTTTGGAAAGGGCCAACTCGAAAGAGTTGGCCCTTTTTGTATTTTATAATCATCAATTATGCTGTCGGTACTAAACGCGCTACCTTTCATTCACAGGGTGACGCACGGTGTAAAGTGCTTTTGATTCCCATGACTTTAGTTTCGAACCATCTCATGCGCTTCAAAGTCAGTATTTCTAATTAACTTTTATGTGGCATATTTGATCTACTTACGTGTAACCATCACCTCACCTTACCCGCATGGATAATCGCCAATCGCAGAAAAACTTAGCGACAAGTCTAATAAAGGCTGGTATCCACCTTCTTGCAATACCTCTTTAAGCTAAAGGCTTTGATTATCCCCTGAAAGGTATAAAGTTATATATATCCCTTTGTTGGGATAGCACGGCCAATATCCTCTAATGGGGGTCAAGCCTCATAATATGAAGTGACAACTTGTGATTTATAGCCCACAACAATTAGCCAATACTTTATTGCTAATACGCAAAAAAATAAATGGACTCAGTTCGAAGTGGCAAAGAGAGTCGCATAAAGCAAGCTACCATTTCTAACTTTGAAACTAGACCAGATAAAGCCACGCTCTCTACCATGTTTAAAATCATTCAAGCCTTAGACCTGACAGTAAAGGTTGAAACAAGAAGTGAGAGCAAGACAATGTGTAATGCCTTTGTATTACACACAATACTTGAACGACCTCCGATAGAGAGTTAGCCATACTTTAGGTATCTCAAAGCCCCATGGCTTTGAGTTTTCTATTGTTCTTTCATTACATAAAGTAAATCACATTAGACTTTTAATAAGATCGCCAAGTTTGTAAGCATAAAAGCTCACTACTGTAGACTTTTATGTGATAACTCAATGTATTCACCATAAAAGTGAACTTTAATAGACTTTTATTTAAAATCTACGTATAAATAACTTAAAAGTCTACTAAGACATACTTTATTGCATCATGCTATATGGAGGTTCTATGGTTAAGAAAGTAAAAGCAACTGAGTCACCAGATCTAAGCCAGGTGTTCACACCATCACTACTTGGTGAGGCGATCAAAGCAAAAAGAACTCAAAGTAAAATCACTCAGCAAGATGCAGCATTGCTTTCTGGTGTTTCAAAACAAACCTACATAAAAATTGAACAAGGCAGCTCCGATATTAAACTAACCTCTTTAATGAAAGTTGTGTCTGCTCTAGGAATAAAGATATCGATACAACCATGGCAAGACTTAGATGCTTCAGTCTCATCACAGGAGAAAGGTAATGACGTCTGGGTCTAATCAATACATCCTCGATATAGTCTATAGCCAGCAAGTCATAGGCAAACTATCACTGAGTAAAGAAAGTGATGCTCTATCTGTAATCTACAAGCAAGATTGGATTGATAATGGGTTTCCCATATCGCCACACCTTCCATTTAACTCTGATATACCATCAGTCAATATCAGGAGGTTCTTACAGAATTTGCTCCCTGAAAATAAAGGGTTAGATTATTTGATCGACTTTCTTGGCGTATCACGTTCAAACGTATTTGCACAAGTTGGTGGTATTGGAACAGATACATCAGGTGCAATGATGTTCTTATCTGAAGGTGTTTCTCCAGTTCAAACTGAAACCTCTTTCAACCCAATCAACGATAGTGAATTAATTAAGAAACTATCTGACCCTGAGCTTTGGTATTTAGAAATATGGGAAGGAAAACCAAGACTATCAGTAGCGGGGGTTCAATCTAAGCTAAACGTTTTATCTATCGATGGAAACTTAGGGTTTGGAGAGGGTGAACTATGCTCAACTCATATTGTGAAGTTCGAAAAAAATGACCAACAACACCTTGTCATAAATGAATTTGTGACGATGAAGTTAGCGAAGCTAGTTGAACTAGATGTTGCTGATGTTGAGTTGCGGTATTTTGACCAATTTCCAGCCTTAATTGTAGAGAGATTTGATCGAAAGCTATTTAGCTCAACAAGTGTGAAACGAAGGCATATGATCGATGCCAGTCAAGCTTGTAACCTAGGTGTCGATAGAAAGTATGAACGAAACTTAGGTAAACAAAGAGATGTCAGTCATATTCGTGATGGTGTCAGCTTCACCCGACTTTTTTCGGTAACAGAGCAATGTGAAAACCCATTAGTGGCAAAACTAGCGATCCTAAAGTGGGCAATGTTCAATCTCTGCATTTATAACGCAGATGCACATGGCAAAAACTTCAGTTTCTTTGTCCAAAAATCGGGCTTAACACCAACGCCACTTTACGATCTAGTCAATGTAAGGATGTACCCTGAATTTGAGCAGGATCTTGCGATGGCAATTGGGGATGAATTTGACTCAGATTCTATTAATGCCTACCAACTTGTAGAGTTTGCTGACGATTGTGGTATTTCACCAAAATTGCTTCAACAAAGCCTAGTAAAGATCGCAAATGACATTATAAACAACATTGATGATGCTATATCTCTCGTCACTCCGACTTCTGATTCACAATTACCTTATTTAAACCGATACCGTGAAATCGTTGTGGCTAGATGTAAGCACTTCCTTAAACAATCACCACTCATCACTCATCACTCATCACTGAAATTGAGCTTTAACTTATAGATAAGCTATCTAATCAGAATATAGAAAGCACAAAAAGCAAAAGCTCTTTGTGCTTTCTACTTGATAATTAACGCAGCCAGTTCAGTTACTGATGAGGAAGTTGAACCGATAGAAATTAGATAAGTTTAGGTGTTACTCCATATCACCTAGCACATAATCTTCATCGCTACTGACTACTGCGCCGTGCTTCAAGAAGTTCTTACCTAGGATCATGCTGTATTCAAAGCGAGAGCGATCTTGAAGGTTTACCCTCACCTCTTTCTCTAAGCCACCTAACTTCACCTTCATTTCGACCACAGGGCGAATGTTTACCTTCTCGCCTTTCTTGGCTTTGATGCGCATTACATCAATCACTGGCTTGGTGAAATCTTGCTTATCGCCTTGGTTGTTTTGATAGGTAAAGCTCACCATGTCTTGGCCGTCTTTCTTAAATCGTTTGATGTTGACTGCGTTCATTGAGCTGACATCTGCGCCAGTATCCAACTTGGCCGGGAACTTCATGCCGTTGACTTCAACAACCTCGATGTGCCCTACTTTAAATAAAGGCTCCGATTTCAAAAGATAATCAGATCGAGTATTCACATATACCCCATCTTTCGCCATCTTCTTACCTAGAATGAAGTACGCTTCTTTTTCATTGCTGTTAAGCACATCGATAGCAAACTCTTGTTGGCGAACTTTACCAGCTCCCAAAAACTCACCACTTACAACCGGGCGAGTATCATCACCGACCTTAAGCTTCTTAATAATTGGCTTTGTTATCTTCTGCTTCTCACCATTTACATCTGTAAGATAAAATTCAACAGAAGCCTCTTTGCCTTTACCTGTCATTTCAAAACTGTCGACCTTCAACAAAGGCGTGTTGACAGTAAATGAAGCAACAGCCTTCATAGGGAAACCATCTAATGTGATATCTTCTTCCGGTGAGATAATCAGTGGCTCAGTCTTTTTCGTGACATCTCTGAAATTCTCAGATCCTTCTGAAAGAATATTCTCAGCACTGGTGTCAATCATAAAAAGCTCACTTGCTGTATCAGTGCCCAATCTGAGCTGTGAGCTGCTATTCGAACGGTCACGTAGGTACACCAGAACGTCTTTAGTTGTGTTTTCATCGAGTTGAACCGGCACATACACCAAAGGTCTTTTTTTACCACCTACACTTAACATACGAACTAATGGCAGTGTCATCTCTTTCTGCTTACCATCGTTGTCGAACATATCAAACGTCACTTCACTGTTCTTCTTATCTACATCGATCTCTTTCGCATGAAGAATGCTGTAGCGATTTTTTAATGAGAAGGTCGCGTTCATCGCCATTCCCGAGATAGACATCACCTCTTTTCGGCCAACAACCGTCGCGTTTTCCTGCTCCTGCAAATAGTCGTAACCAGCAAACACCAGTGCGTTATCCGCAAGGAAGGTTTTGCCGATCAATACTGGCGCAGAGAAGTGGCTTCTGTCGGTCAGGTTAACGTCTGTTTTTAACTCTTGATCCGCAATGGTCAGCGACATTTTGACAGTAGGGCGAAGCAAAGGCGTGCTGCTGGTGCGGCTGCGTATTATGCTGACACGCTCTAAAGGCGCTTCGATTAATACCATGTCACCCGTACGTGGGTTTTGAACCTTGAAAGAGACCACAGCTTCATATTTCGCAAAGGTGCTGCCATCCCAATCATCGTAATCAACATCGGAATTGTTCAACAGGTCTTCGGTTAACGCCGCCATCAACTCTTTGTCTTTGAGGTTTTTGTAGTCGGCATTAGAGCTCTTCACATGAATGTCTTCCGCATGCATAGAAGTGGTTTCTGCACCGGTATCGATTTTACCAATGAAAGGAACGTCTTTTAGCCCTTGAACGCTAGATAGGTATACATTCTCTGTACGCCCTAATACCGCCTTACCATCGAGTTCGTAGGTCGGATTTTGAGTGGTGTGTGAAGTGTCTGTAGCCAAAGAATACTGTGAAAAAAGTAGAGTGCTTAAAAGAGTTAGAGCCAAAGGTATCTTTTTCATTAGTTGGTCCGTTGTGATCAGTTCACTAATAATACTGGCGATTCGGAAAATAGTTCCCCCACCAGCAATGGTTCTCACATAACGTTAACGCTATGAGTTTTTCGATGACAAACCGATGACTTAGCGCAGCATTCGCTTATCGATTATTGACCATTGGATACCCGATAACCTTTTCAATATGTGGTGTTCTATTGAAAAAATAAATACCAAAAAGGCCAACGACAAGCGCTGACCTTAGCGATTCAAAACACACCTGAAGCGAGTTTAACTTGCTAAAACACAAACGATTCTAGATAAACATAGCACTAAAAAGTGCCGACTGTTTTCTTTGCACAGATAGCCCGAGCTTTTTCTGCGTTCTCACCTTTATTTTTGAGATAGCACTGTCGATAAGATTCGACGTAGCGCTCAAATAACACTTTGGCTTCAAGTTGTGGTTTAGAGAGCAGTTGGTTAACGAATTTTCTTGAGCCGACCTCAAAATGCTGAGTATCGATTGGGCTATTCCAATCCCCTCCCCAGATCATAAATCCGTGATGAGCAAACAGCTCAACCACATCTTCTGCCATGCCTCGGCGTTCTATTTCCTCACGCGCCCGAAAACGAGTACGGTTCACATAGCGAGTCGCAGATTGTGAAGGCTTTACCGTGATTCTTCCGTTGCTATCAAACTCTAAGAAAGGGTTTTGAACTGGGTTGATGTCCATTGCCACACCATAGGCATGTTTCGACCAACCTCCTCCGCCTGTAATAGGACGAGCGTTAAAGGCGCTGCTGTTGTTCGCGTCCATTGAGGCGCTATCATCACCTCTGAATTCACGCATTAGGCGAGCGGAATGAAGAGGAAAATTGCGCTGTTTAAGCTCTGAAAAGATTTGTTCAACAGCTGGCGCAATAACATCAAGCACGATCATATTGCCCTGTTGCGTCTCCCCTTTGAAATTAATGAAATCGAAATCCACTTTAGATAACCGCTCACAACCAACAGGCGCACCGCTGCTCAATACATTGTTCTTTTTCATCATATCGCATTGCCATTGAGATATAGGCGCAACTTGAGCATAACTCGCAGCACTGAGCACAGTGGCCAGACAGCCGACAATAAAACGTTTCATATCAAAGACTCAAAATAATAAGAGTGAAAAGTAGCAGAAGTTGGAAAGTAACATAAGTTGGAAAATAGCATATTAAGCCAAGTTGAGCGCACGATTTGTTAGCGCGCTTTATTCCAATAGACAATCTCTCTAACTCGTCCGTTCTGATCCTTGTCAGCTTCTCCACCAACATCAGAAAGTTCAGGTAAGGTCGATAATTGCGGAGCGTAATAGGCAATCAACATCAGTACAAAAGCATCGTAAATATCATCTATCGCGACGTCTTTACGCTTGGTATTTGAAATGGACAACGACAAGCAGTCACACCACTGAGGGGCAAGTTGCTGAATAATAGAAAGCCTTTCCTCTTTGCCTTCTTGTGTTCGTTTTGAAAACGTCAGCGGTTCACCTTTCAATGCTGCAAACACAACTTCAGGATGTGATTCCCTGATAGAAAGATTGGGATGAGTTTCAATGAGCTCATCAAGCTCGCGGATCTTGGGCACAATTCCCCAAGTCTGTTTAGAAAACTTCTTATCGAGCTGCTCCACATTGGCACTACACGCCGCAATGTAATCGGTTTGGTAAACCGCCTCACGACACGGAACAGGAAAAACGGAAGAGCCACGCTTACTGGTGAGAAAACGCCTTGCCGCTTTATCGCATAATCTATCTGGAGTCAGTGAATCGCTAAAGCCAATTGGCATGTCGATTAACGTCATCGAACCTGCAAATTCATCAACCAACTCATCGAGGGTGTTTACCACTTTAAACGCAGGTACCTCATTGTCTGAGACAATCCAAGCAATCCAACCCGCCTTGCAGCCATCAATTCCGATGTATTTCATTGTGTTCTCGATGATTAGTTTGTTGAGGGTTATTTGGGATAACTAGCCACTTAATGATCAGTGCCACTCATTAATTAACAGTCGGCTTTTCACGCCACGTACCTGTAAACCCATTGCATCGAACACCTCTTCAAAGTCTCGACACTTCGCAGGGATGTTAGGTAACGAAAGAGCGGCTTCTGAGAAGAATTGTTGTTCAAAATGAGCCGAATCGCTCCACGCCAATTGCCACCATTCGAGAATACGAAACTTAGACGCTCGAAGTTTTTCAGCCGTAGGAACTTTGTCACTTTTGCTTAGGTTCTCTTTGCTTGTGGTCGGAAAGAGGTTCCACTTGTCGTTATTCGGCCAATAAGCAAAAGGCAAGCAGTGATCAACGTGATACTCATTTTTTAATGATTTTCCACTCCAGACACTGACAATATCGGCACGTTCAGATCTAAGTTGTTCGACACGTTTACGCACATCGCGAGTATCGTGGTTTTGATCGATCCATACCAAGCAGTCGTGATACGTCTGTAGTGAGATACTTCGCTGTCGGTTCAACTCGAAACGCTGCATCTCCATGACCCATTGATTCACCACCAGCGGTTCAATCCAAGAGTGGTAGATTCTAAAGCACTCCCACAGGCTTTCATCGAGAGTGAAATAGCCAAAGCTTTCTAAGAACTCACTATCAATGACCAGTGATTCTCGGCTCTTCCGTCGTTTCTGAGGTGGGTATATATCGAATAGTCGGTTGTCTTTCGAGCCTTGATAAATAAAAGTCACAGGCCCTGATTTAATGGTGCTGATCGTTTGTGAAAACAGCTTCTGTAGTGCCTTGGCTTCATCGCCGAGAAACATAGAGCCTATCGCTAGATCATCAGCACTGAGATGTTTGAGTTTATTCCAACCATCCTCTTTTACAAATCCGAGGCCTTTACTCGTGTTGCTATTTTGCTGAATTCCAGCGCCTTCTATATCGATATCAATCAAACGCTTAAACTGCCTTACCCAATACAGAGCAACTAAGCCCACTGGTAGAGAAATTTTCCCATCCGTTCGATCAATCACGGCGCCTGAATGCGCATCCGCAATTCGCAGTAATGTTCTCAACAAAGCCAACTTGTATGTGGCCGACTTATTGTCATTCACAATAATGTGGCGCACCTTGTTCAAGTCACTGGAGCCATCGTCTGGCAGTGTCATCACCACGGTTTGCCACCACACTTCACTGCGGTTCAATGTATCTTGGCTATCATCAACATGACGAACCAACAAGGCGCTATTTTTTGATAAACGCTCGAGCTCTTCAACCGAGACTTCATAGCCTTGTCGACTATCTTGAAACTCCCCATGACGTAGAGTTATCACCAACTTGCCATTTGGAGCCAGCAAGTTAGACAACTTTCTAAATGCACGCTCTCGATGAGACGAGGCTAAATGCATCCATACTGCGCTCACCAATATCAAGTCAAAACGCATTCCGAGGTTTTCAGTGCGGCTAAGCGAGGGAAGTGAATCATCAACCCAGGTAACACTTGGGCTTGTATATTTCGAGCCTTGTTCGCGTAATGAAGCACTTGGTTCTATCGCAATAACATCAGCTCCGGCTTTGTGCATCCATAGCGCATCACGACCACTTCCTGCACCAACATCTAGTACTTTATCGCCCTCTAAAGGCCAATAAGCTTGCCAGCTTTTATGTACCGTCTCGAACGTCACTGAGTTGTACTGTTCACAAAGTGTGTGAGCATTTTTATCGTAAAAAGGAATCGATGAGGACATATGCGCTATTGGGGTTAGGAGTCTATCTCAATAGTAATGGGGAGCTTAGGCGATTGCTAGCAAGTCATGTAAGTTCAGCCACACCAATCAATATTTATCGTTAGTGACTGTTTTATATCAATATCCACCTAATGAGATCGTCAGGCGAGTCACATCACGAATCAGTTTCGTCAGCAAAACAAAAACAAACAAGGTGCAAGCTGACGTGCGAACAGAGATAATTGTTTGAAGATGATTAACTCGCCTCAAGTACCTAGCTGATAAAGACTAATGACCACATACTCGTACATAGACATCCCATTCAACCTGCGCCACACCTGTTGGTTTTGTGGTGAACCTTCCAATGATGTTGTTGAATTCCCTAAGACTGCACAAGCTATTGCCAAGATAGACTATTCACCGATAGCACTGCCGGCTTGCAAGGAGTGTGCGAGAATTAACTATTCCAAGAGTCTGACTTCAATTTGGGCGGTGCGCGATCAGATAAAACACGCACTCATCGATAAGTACGCAAAGCACCTAGGCATCGGTGAAAACTGGACGGAACAAGAGCTTATTGATTCTGATTTTTCAGGCTCGACGCTTGGCGGGTTTGGCCGTAGTGCTTGGAAAATGTATCAAATAGCCAAACAACGAGTCGATTATAGAGGCTGGCCTTTGTCGGTTGATGACATCCCACTTGAGGTATACGACGAAACCAGTGGCTTTGAGTTTGACGGTACTCGTTACGCATCAATCAATTCGTGTATCGATTATTTCACTAAGGCTGCGGGCGTAGACAAAGAGCTGCTATCGCAACTTGTCGACATCGTTTCAACAGACCGTTTTAGCTACGCACTACGAATCGCCAAGCTAAACAAGAATGTCTCTAATACCAAACGCTCAGAGATCATCGAAGAGGTGTTACAGCAGGAGTCCGAACAAGAAGAGATAGAGCTTGAGCAAGCCAATTCACTGTTCAACCCAAATGTCGAAGAGGTCAGCATTTCAGGTTCGACGGCTCCGGTTTTCGCTATTCAATGGGCAATGATGAATAACGTTATAGATTTAGCTCACCTTTGCGCACTCGAGGATGATTATTTTGACTATTTCGAGCACCTCGGGGGCCCTGCAGCTTTCATGTCTTATAACGGCCTACAACTCTACTTAGAATCTCGTCAAGATCCGGAATGGGTAGAAAAATCGGATCCAAATAAACAGTATTGGTGATCATAAGCCATTACTGGTGAACACGTGTAAGCTCGATGAACGTGTCAAACACCCATTGTTAGTCCTTGTTTTATATAAAGATCTAAAAACAGCCCTCTATAGCAGTTAATTGTTGCAATTCGGTTAAATAGAGTGAAAACTTCAAGCATCTAAAACTATTTAATCACTGCAATCTTGTCGTGAGTAAGGAGTGAATTGTGCTTGCTGTTCTTCGTATTATTTTGGCGACGGTGTTTATTATTTTCACCACTCTATGTGCTTTTGGTTACTGCTTGTTTAGCCCCAAAAACCCAAAGCATGTGTACGTTTTTTGCCGTTGGTTCAACCAATTACAAAAACTCGTTGGGGTAAAGATCCTACAGAGAGGCCTAGATAATGCGCCGACACAAGAAAAGAGTGTCTACATATCTAACCACCAAAGCGTGTTGGATTTTGTGACCGCCCCAGGAATGTTAAGGCCTCGCACGGTTTCTTTAGGCAAACGCGATTTGTTGTACGTGCCCTTCTTTGGTCTGCTGTATTGGATCACCGGTAATATTTTAATTAACCGCGAAGACAAGTCCAAAGCACGCGATACCATCAAGCAAGTGGCGGAAGCGATTCACCAGCGAGATCTGTCTGTTTGGGTTTACCCTGAAGGAACGCGCAGTAAAGGGCGTGGATTACTGCCATTCAAAACGGGCGCTTTTCGAATGGCGATTGAAGCTGGCGTACCTATCACCCCGATGTGTACCAGCACCACACACAATAAGATTGACCTCAACCGAGTTAATAATGGCATTGTGATCACCGAGATGCTCAAACCTATCGATGTGTCTGGATACAAGATCAGCGACGCTAGAGAATTAGCCAATAGCTGTCACGCAATTATGGCTGAAAAAATAGCAGAGCTTGATGCCGAAGTGGCTCGTATAGAGGCTCAACAAAATCCAGAGCTGGATTCAGACCGTTCTTCTACGCGCTAACAAGGTAGTCACAGAAGGAACAAGAGCTAACTCGCAACGAATACACTGAGTCATCGCTCAATTACTTTAAAAGACACTCAACGATCGCAACTCTCATTGTTCTTGTTTTACATGCCGGCGCTTATCCGCAAAATAAAAACAGGCGTTAATGGCTTTAAAGAGCAATGGGAGTAAACGATGGAAGTGATTCACCATGGAGGAAAACATACTGTCACTGGATCTTGTCACGAGCTAAGAGATTCAGGCCAAGCGGTGCTCATCGATTGTGGCCTTTTTCAAGGTAAAGAGTCCCAAGGTTCAGATCTTCAAGGCAAAAAGATTCAAGGTTCGGATGCTCGCCCTCTCGATATTGAGTTTGAAACTTCCCACCTCAATGCTCTTCTGCTGACCCACACTCACATTGATCATATTGGTCGATTACCTTGGTTACTCGCCAGTAGCTTTAACCAACCAATTTATTGTACTCAGGCGACAGCTGAACTCGCCCCTTTAATGATTGAAGACGGCCTAAAACTGCAAGGGCTCAGTCATAAACAATCCAAACTCATCCTTAAAAAAATTCATTCGTTGATTGCTCCTAAGCCTTATGGGGAATGGTTTCCAATTGTCTCTAAACAGCAAAACGACGGAAAGGATCACCATAGGCCAAATACTCTGCATGCTCGTTTTCAACCTGCAGGGCATATCTTAGGTTCGGCCTATATAGAGATTAAGTTACCCAACCAAGAAGTAGTGGTCTTTTCAGGCGACTTGGGCCCTAGTAACACGCCACTGCTGCCGGATCCTAAACCACCACAACAAGCCGACTATCTGTTTATTGAGTCGACTTACGGCACTAGCACGCACGACGATATTGCTTCACGCTCTGAACGCCTCAAAGCAATCATTGATCGTTCGTTACTTGATGGCGGCGTTATTCTAATTCCGGCTTTTAGCATCGGTCGAACACAGGAACTGCTATTTGATATCGAACAGCTGATCTTTGAGCATCAACTCAGCAGCGATATTCCTATCATCCTCGATTCGCCTATGGCAGAAAAGGTGACGCGTTCATACCGACGCTTTAAAGAGTTATGGGGGCAAGAAGCAAAGCAACGTCTTGAACTGAAACGTCACCCACTCGCTTTTGAGCAGTGCATTACGGTTGATGGACATAGAATGCACAAGAAAATCGTTAATCGCCTTAAGTCGACAGGTGAACCCGCGATTGTGGTCGCAGCTTCTGGAATGTGTCAGGGCGGCAGGATAATGAACTACTTATCCGCTTTGCTTCCCGATCAACGGACGGATGTGATTTTAGCGGGCTATCAAGCACACGGAACGCTCGGACGAGAGCTGCAACAAGGCGAAATGCAAGTTTCTATTGATAACAAAGACGTTGAGGTTAATGCTCAAATTCATGGCATGTCTGGCTATTCTGCTCATGCCGATAAAGAGGATCTCAATCGATTTATAGAGGGCATCGCGACTCCACCAAAAGAGGTGCATTTGATTCACGGTGAGCCAAATACTCAGTCTGAGTTCGCTAAAGAATTACAGGCGCGAGGGTTTGTGGTTGTTTGAAACAGGCATCAAACTAGCTACTCTCACTCAGTAAACATGAAGGTCAGAATTATCGAGCCTTCAAAGGCACAGTTTCTTAGGCCTGCGAGATCACTCGATGCAGGTGATATATTCCAATCAAATCCATCTCACCACTCCTATATCAGCCGTTCATGCTAAGCAATTTTCACCGCTGTTTTACGCAATTTCGTCTATTGTGCACACCTACCCTTCTTCTGCGCACCTCCCCACCCTTTTGTATTAATCACTATTTATTCACTTTGCAAAACACCAGCCGCAACAATCTGTTGCATAACAAGTTAAATGGAACGATTATCGAATTAGCACTAAGCATTAACAAACACCCTCTATAACTTGCTTTATGTCACAGTAATCCCAATGCGCAGTTAAATAATTTAACACTCGGGTTACAAGTGAAGTATTGTGTTGTTCGAAAAACAATCATAAGCAAAACTAACAGGGAAAATACTCATGCAGTCGTTCGTTGATTTTTTGAATGGAATAATCTGGAGCCCAGTACTTATCTACCTATGTTTAGGTGCAGGTTTGTTCTACTCCATCATGACTCGATTTGTTCAAATCCGTCACTTCTTTGAAATGTGGCGCTTGCTACTTTCGGGTAAAAGCTCATCAAAAGGCATCTCGTCTTTCCAAGCTCTTGCCGTTTCGCTGTCTGGCCGTGTAGGTACAGGTAACATTGCAGGTGTTGCTGCCGCTATCGGTTTCGGTGGCCCAGGTGCAGTATTCTGGATGTGGGTGGTAGCTTTCTTTGGCGCGGCGACTGCTTACGCAGAATCTACGCTGGCGCAAATCTATAAAGAAGAAGATGAAGGCCAGTTCCGTGGTGGTCCGGCTTACTACATTGAAAAAGCAATGGGTCAGAAGTGGTACGCATGGATCTTCGCTATCGCGACTATTTTTGCATGTGGCATTTTGCTTCCAGGTGTTCAGTCAAACAGTATAGGTAATGCTGTAGAAGCTGCATTTGGCTCAGGTGATATGATTGAAACAGCTATCGGTACATTCAGTTTCGCTAAAATTTTCACTGGTACTGTTGTTGCTATCATCCTTGCTTTCATCATCTTTGGTGGTGTTAAACGTATCGCGAACTTCACACAAATTGTCGTTCCATTCATGGCGTTGGCTTACATCATCATCGCATTCGTTATCATCCTACTAAACATCAGCCAAGTTCCTGTTGTTTTCGGAATGATTCTGGGTGATGCATTCACTCCTATGGCAGGCTTTGGTGCTGCAATCGGTTGGGGTGTTAAACGTGGTGTTTACTCAAACGAAGCGGGTCAAGGTACTGGTCCTCACGCGGCAGCTGCGGCAAGTGTTGATCACCCAGCTCAGCAAGGTTTGGTTCAAGCGTTCTCTATCTACATTGATACTCTTCTAGTATGTTCTGCTACAGCGTTCATGATCATCATCACTGGTGCTTACAACGTTCACGGCGGCGCTGAAGGTGTCTTCCTTGTTCAGAACCTAGCAGCAAACATCGGTGCGAATGGTCCCGTATTTACACAGCTTGCTATTGAAAGTGCACTGCCAGGCATTGGTAAGCCGTTCATCGCATTTGCTCTGTTCTTCTTCGCATTTACAACGATTCTTGCTTACTACTACATCGCAGAAACGAATATTGCTTACCTACGTCGTACCATCAAGATCCCTGGCATGATGTTCGTACTTAAGCTTGTTCTTATTAGTGCCGTTTTCTATGGCACCGTTAAAACAGCAAACCTTGCATGGGCAATGGGTGATGTGGGTGTTGGCTTGATGGCATGGTTAAACATCGTTGGTATTCTGATCATATTCTTCATGTCTAAGCCTGCGCTTAAGGCTTTAGCAGACTACGAAGAACAGCAGAAACAAGGTGTGACTGAGTACACATTCAACCCTGTAAAACTAGGCATTAAAGGTGCTACTTACTGGGAAGAGAAATACAAGCGTAAAACTGGCAAGTCTCCTGAATCTGAAGTTGCAGACAGTAAACCTGTAGAGCAACCTTCAGCTTAAGCTTGACTTAGCAAATAGATCGCTTTAACTCGCGCTATTAATAACGCATAAAAAAGGGGTTAGCCATTTCGGCTAACCCCTTTTGTTTTGTTCATAAAAATCGTAGTTTATAACGAGCTCATTACTTATAACGAACTGACTGCTTATAACAAACTAACTGTTCCCAAGCTAGAGCGTTAAGCAACGATCTCTTGAGCCGTCATTTGAGGCGCTTTTTTCTCACCGATTGGCAGTACTGTGCGGCCATATTCGTTGTTGATTACTTGTGCCATCGCAAAGTAGATAGCTGACGCACCACAGAAGATACCTTCAAAACCAGCGATAGTACCGATCAGTTCGCTGCCAGTGAAATCACGAGCGGCAAGTAGGAAGAACAAAATAGTAAGTGAACCGAATACTACTTGTTTCGCTACTGGGTAGCATAGAGAACCAATGAACATGAAGCCAGTGAAGATGCCCCATAGTAGTAGGTACCAACCCATAAACGCTGCTGGACTTGCTGGTAGGCCCATGTATGGCATTACGATTAAACCAACCAAAGATAACCAGAATAGACCGTAAGAAGTAAACGCAGTTGTACCGAACGTGTCACCACGTTTGAAACACATTGTGCCCACGATAACTTGGCTTAGACCACCGTAAAAAATACCCATAGCAAGAATCATTGAATCGATTGGAAAGAAACCTGCGTTATGGATATTAAGAAGTATAGTAGTCATACCGAAACCCATTAGGCCAAGTGGTGCCGGGTTCGCCAGTTTTGTTGACATTTTGCGCGCCTTTAAAAAAAGTTAATAAAATTTGTACGCAAATTTTAATCCGAACGGCATAAAAAGATAGATCGCTAAATCGCAATCTTAGATTGCATCGTTCGCCAGTTCGGCTTTCGTGATGATTTCAAGTATCTCGCCAACTCGTTTAGGGCTTTGTTCCATCAAGACCGCTTGAACCTCGGGCTTTACACACGCTAACCACTCTCCCGAAGGTTCTTGGTTAAACTTATCCATCGGGCCCATACTTTGGCTCCATGCACCACGGATATCAACCGTATCTTTGTGGCCATCGTTAGTCGTAAAATATGAAAATTCAAAGGTTGTCGCATCTACAGATGTGATTTGGCCAGATGCCCCCCACGGCGCAGAAAGTTCGATCATAGGACCGATAGGATAGCTTTCACCTTCAATTTCTACAGAAGTTGCTTCACCAATGTAAATTTGAGCGTTATTGGCTGACTCTGAGACAGTGAAAGGTAATGATGTTGATACAGAATTAGGACCTTGAGGCGCAGCTTGCTTTAATAAGAATTGAACGATTGACGGGTATGCATTAACAGCAGCATCAACTTCCCCAACAGACTCCATACAGCCTTCGTAATTCATAATGCCTGTACTATCGACACCTTTAATTAAAGCGCCTTCAAGTGTTTGAATAACATGAATTTGGTTACCTTGTTCCTCTATAGACGTGATTTGGCCTACAGGACTTTTTAATACTTGATAACGCTGAGCAACAATACCTTCAGAGCTCGTTTCAAAACTCAAACTGCCATAATTACCCCAGCCCAAACTTTGCTCGAGACCTGACTGCGGCGTACTGTTACACCCAGTAACTCCAGTTACCAATAACGCAAGAATAGATAGCTTTAACTTCATTTTAATTGCCCTGTAATCGAATTATTCACGAACACAGTTTATCGATAAATGGAAAGCACTACTGTAATAGAAAGTAAGGGAAGTGTCGTATAACTGTCACTGAACAAGCAAGCCTCTTATAACAGAGGCTTGCTTAGTTTAATTATTTACAGCTAATTTCATCCCAGAACCAGTTCGATTGAACAGGGCTTTCCCAGACACCTGGACCGTTTTTAGCTACGAAGCACTTGCCATTATGTGTCACCTTGTCGCCATTACTCACTTGGCTAACACCCGCTTGCCATGTGATAAACACCGATGGATCAACAACGACAGGCGGCTCAGTCACAGGTGGTTCAACCGGTGTTGGGTCTACCGGAGCAGGATCGACAGGTGCAGGGACAACTGGCGATGGATCTGTCACTACGGGTGGTGTTGGCTCACCCGCTACTAATTTCCAAGGGCCGCCATTGGCAGGATCATCCCCTTGAGTCCACCACTTAGCTTGATAAGTCGCGCCGTTGTGAGTGACTTGGTCGCCAGCATTGTAAACTTTCGTTACACTCCAACCATTGCCTCCGGGGTTAGTACCAGGGTCAACCGGATCAAGCTTATCGACCACTTTCACTTCTGGCCAACTCGCATGTGATCCATAAAAATTGGTCACACACTTCTCATAATCTCCGGCCACCAAGGCTGAATAAGCGGTTTGGAAACCAACAAGCTCACACTCAAATGAATAGCCTTCTGGGCGGTCTGCGTAGTATTTCCAGTTACCATCCCAGTTGGTGTACAACACATCAGTCGCACCATTCAAGTTCAAGCTTCCATAAGGCGTTTGCTGCCAACATGTATTGGCTTCATCCGCTTCTACAGGGATCAGATAATGCGCAGCTAATCCTTCCCTATAACGAATTCGGTTAACCGGTTGGCCTTTGTCTTTGTTCTGCTCACCACACTCGATACCACCATTAATTACGTTGATTGTGGTACCAAACCCATAGCCAATTCCCGCATCCAACTCACGCTGAGAGGGTGTCCAAGTGCGGTCAATAACGTGCAGCATGGCAGGTTTAGGAGCTTGAGGTGTAAGGAAGAACCAGATAGCAGAAGCCAAGTTCAACCATGAATCAGCAACCAAACCTGGGTTATTCAATAGAACCGTCGCATCACCATCGAACATAACTTCCGAGAACGCACCGTAGTTAAAATGGTAAGAAAGCTGTTTAGCACCACGTCCAAAGTAACCCTGCCCTGCCGCACAAGGCCAACGTGCATTCTGCCAATCGTTCTGACCACAACCGGTGGTGTAACCCTCTTGACCTTCTGACCAACCCATTTCTCGAACATGCACCAGCGCTTGCTGCCACTCTTCTAGAGCTAATGGGTTATCAGAGGTGTTATCTATTGCGATGTGCCCGCCTGTTTCTTGAGCGAAATGAGCAAAGGCCGTGATGATGGATTTTTTACAGATGGCGTCTGAGTCTCGGCCATCAGTGTACTCTCCACAGAAGGCTGGGAATTTACCAATCGCCCGTAAGAAGCGAGTGTACGTGTATTCTGCCGCAGCCATCTGAGTGAGGAAGTCCCATTCAGATTGAGGGAATACACGCTCGACTCGTTTCACATTTTCAGGATTCGAGGCTAAACCCGGTTCAATAGCTTCAACAATACTATTGGGACGAGTTTGTAATGCTTGTGACCAGATCGCATACATAGGATCGGATGTTTTCGCTTGTTCAGCAGCTTGCAGTGCAGACTTTTCAACAAGGTAGCCATTCGGGTTTTGCGGATCAGGTTGAATGTTCAAAGACGCGTAACTGTGTGCTGCTAAAGTGCAGCCAACGACTGTCGCCAAATATTTGATTTTTAACATGATGGATTCTCTTATCTGTCCTTAATAAGTCCATCAAAGAGTATGCGGCGCATGGGAAATGAGCCAGTCGTTACCATGTGAATTTATAAAAAGTGCGAGTGACACTTTTATGTATCCTTCAACACAACAAAACGTCTCATTGTTTCTTGAGGTGATATCTAACTTCCAACGGATTTGGTTGCTCGTTGTAGATGTAAATCCTTAATCTCCTAAATAAAAAGAAAAAAGCCTCGAACAAAGTTCGAGGCTTAAGAGCTTAATCAAAACTGGTTAAATCTCTAAGAGATTATTCCCACTCGATAGTTGCTGGTGGCTTACCAGAAATATCGTAAACAACACGTGAAATGCCGTTAACTTCGTTGATAATACGGTTAGATACCTTACCTAGGAAGTCGTATGGTAAGTGTGCCCAGTGAGCAGTCATGAAGTCGATAGTTTCTACTGCACGTAGAGATACAACCCAATCGTACTTACGGCCATCGCCCATTACGCCAACTGAACGTACAGGTAGGAATACCGTGAATGCTTGAGATACTTTGTGGTAAAGGTCAGCAGCGTGAAGCTCTTCAATGAAGATAGCATCAGCACGACGCAGTAAATCACAGTACTCTTTCTTCACTTCACCAAGTACACGAACACCTAGACCTGGACCTGGGAATGGGTGGCGGTAAAGCATGTTGTATGGAAGACCAAGCTCTAGGCCGATCTTACGTACTTCATCTTTAAACAGCTCACGTAGAGGCTCAACAAGGCCCATTTCCATATCATCAGGAAGGCCACCAACGTTGTGGTGAGATTTGATTACGTGTGCTTTACCTGTCTTAGATGCTGCAGACTCGATTACGTCTGGGTAGATAGTACCCTGAGCAAGCCATTTAGCATTCTTCAGTTTCTTAGACTCTTCGTCGAAGATATCTACGAATACGTGACCGATGATCTTACGTTTCGCTTCAGGTTCAGCTTCGCCTTCCAGAGCGTTAAGGAAACGATCTTCCGCATCAACTTTAATGATGTTTAGGCCGAATTGGTCACCAAACATCTCCATAACCTGCTCACCTTCGTTTAAACGAAGAAGGCCGTTATCTACAAATACACATGTCAGTTTGTCGCCGATAGCGCGGTGAGCAAGCATTGCTACGACTGATGAATCAACACCACCAGAAAGACCAAGGATAACTTCGTCGTCACCTACTTGCTCTTTAATACGTGCAACTGCATCTTCAATGATAGATGCTGAAGTCCACAGACCTTCACAACCACACGCGTTAAGAACGAAGTTCTCAAGCATTTTTAGGCCGTTTTTAGTGTGCGTTACTTCTGGGTGGAATTGAACACCGTAGTATTTCTTCTCTTCGTTTGCCATTGCAGCGTATGGGCAAGTATCTGTCTCTGCGATTTTTGTGAAATCAGCAGGGATTTCAACCACTTTGTCACCGTGGCTCATCCAAACATCTTGAGTTGTCTCAAGGTCGGCGAAAAGTGCAGATTCACCCGTCACTTGTACAGCCGCGTAGCCGAACTCGCGCTCAGTAGATGTTGCTACTTTACCGCCAAGTTGCTCAGCCATAGTTTGCATGCCGTAGCAGATACCGAAGACAGGAACACCTGAATCAAATACGTACTGAGGTGCACGTGGAGAATTCTCTTCCGTTACACTTTCAGGGCCACCAGATAGGATGATACCGTCTGGATTGAATTCACGAATATCCGCTTCTTCTACGTCCCAGCTCCAAAGTTCACAGTAAACACCGATCTCACGAATACGACGAGCTACTAGCTGTGTGTATTGAGAACCGAAGTCCAGAATTAGAATACGTTGGTCATGAATATTTTTAGTCATTGTAAGCAGTCTTATTGGCTATGTGATAAAACGGAGGCGAGTTTACTCACCTCTGATTAACTCTTCAAGAAATAAAGCAAACGTTTTCGTTGGTTATCTGTAACCTCGTGTTTTGAGAAAATCAGACTTTCTGCAAAACAGGCGGTAGATAAAATAATGTGCCGACTAAATCAGCACATTATTCAAACGTTTGGACGTATTATTAACCTAAACGGTAGTTAGGTGCTTCTTTCGTGATTTGAACATCGTGTACGTGAGATTCTTTCATGCCCGCACCAGAGATACGAACAAACTCAGCTTTAGTACGCATATCTTCAACAGTTGCAGAACCCGTTAGGCCCATGCTTGAGCGTAAACCGCCCATCTGTTGGTGAACGATCTCTTTTAGACGACCTTTGTATGCGATACGACCTTCAATACCTTCTGGAACAAGCTTGTCTGCAGCGTTGTCAGATTGGAAGTAACGGTCAGAAGAACCTTGAGACATAGCGCCAAGAGAACCCATACCACGGTAAGACTTGTAAGAACGACCGTTATAAAGGATAACTTCACCCGGAGCTTCTTCAGTACCCGCGAACATTGAACCAACCATCACACAAGATGCGCCAGCAACGATAGCTTTACAGATATCGCCAGAGAAGCGAATGCCGCCATCTGCGATTACTGGAATACCGTATTCGTTAGCTACTTCAGCCGCGTCTGCGATTGCTGTTACTTGAGGAACACCAACACCAGTAACGATACGAGTCGTACAGATTGAACCTGGGCCGATACCTACTTTAACCGCACTAACACCGGCTTCGATAAGAGCACGAGCGCCAGCGCCAGTTGCTACGTTACCACCGATGATTTGTAGATCAGGGTATGCAGCGCGAGTTTCGCGGATACGGTTAAGTACGCCTTCAGAGTGACCGTGTGAAGAGTCGATAAGTAGAACGTCTACGCCAGCTTCAACTAGAGCAGCAACGCGCTCTTCGTTACCAGCACCAGCACCAACAGCTGCACCTACACGTAGGCTGCCGCGCTCATCTTTACAAGCGTTTGGTTTACGTTCAGCTTTGTGGAAATCTTTCGCAGTGATCATTCCAGTTAGTTGGAAGTCATCATTTACAACAAGAACTTTTTCAACACGCGCTTCGTGCATTTTCTCTTGAACTTCTTCACGAGTTGCACCTTCTTTAACAGAAGCAAGGCGAGCTTTAGGCGTCATTACTACGTCAACTTTCTTAGAAAGGTCAGTCACAAAGCGAACGTCACGGCCAGTAATAATACCAACAAGTTCGTTTGTTTCAGTAACAACAGGGAAACCGGCGAAGCCGTGTTTTTGAGTAAGAGCTACAACATCAGCGATTGTCGCGTCAGGGTTTACAGTAACAGGGTGAGAAACCACACCTGCTTCGTAAATTTTAACCTGGCGAACCATTTCAGCTTGCTGTTCAATAGACATGTTCTTATGAATGAAGCCTATTCCTCCTTCTTGTGCCAGTGCAATCGCTAGGCGAGCTTCTGTCACAGTATCCATCGATGCAGAGATCATTGGGATGTTTAGGGAAATATTCTTCGTCAACTGAGTGCGAAGATCAGCTGTATTAGGGAGAACGGTGGAGTGTGCTGGCACTAGCAGTACGTCGTCGAATGTCAGCGCTTCTTTGGCAATTCTTAGCATTTGCAATATCTCACAATAATAGGAGTAAAAAGAAACAATCCAATCTCATCGTTTCGCCTAATGAGGGCAGCCAATTAAGGAAAATCAAACTGCATTTGGATTAGATATTGCGGACGGATTATACGGCCAACGAAATCGCTTGGCTACACATTTTTATACTTTTAATTTGCATTTACCCCCTTGCTATGTATTATATTACCGCTATCTTCCATACTCACGCCCAGTGAGATTCCAAGAGAAAGACCTTCCTTCAAGGATAGATAGCGCTTCTATGACCAATCCAAACATCTTTACTGTTTCTCGCCTCAATTCAGAGGTTCGTCTCCTATTAGAAAACGAAATGGGAATAGTCTGGCTCGTTGGTGAAATCTCAAATTTCTCTGCACCTGTCTCTGGTCACTGGTACCTCACGCTTAAAGACTCTCGCGCTCAAGTTAAGTGCGCTATGTTTCGTGGCAATAATCGTCGTGTGACTTTTAAGCCTCAGAACGGTAATCAAGTGCTAGTTAAAGCGCGTCTATCTCTTTATGAGCCACGCGGTGATTATCAACTGATCATCGAAAGCATGCAGCCAGAAGGTGACGGCAAGCTTCAGCAAGAGTTTGAAAAGCTGAAGATGAACCTTGCCGCTGAAGGCCTGTTTGCTCAATCGAGTAAGCAACCGCTTCCTGAACATCCAAAACGCGTTGGCGTCATCACCTCTAAAACCGGTGCAGCACTGTTTGATATTCTTGATGTCCTGAAAAGACGCGATCCTTCATTGCCTGTTGTGGTTTACCCAACCATGGTTCAAGGCGAAGAGGCGGCAATTCAAATTGCTCAGGCGATTGGGCGTGCCAATGAGCGCAATGAGTGTGATGTGTTGATCGTTGGCCGAGGCGGCGGTTCGTTAGAAGACTTATGGTGCTTCAATAACGAGATCGTAGCTCGCACAATCGCTGCAAGCCAAATCCCGATTATCAGCGCCGTTGGGCATGAAGTTGATGTCACTATCGCCGATTTCGTCGCAGATATGCGAGCTCCAACGCCATCAGCAGCTGCAGAATTGGTTAGCCGTGACAACAGTCATAAAGAGCAAGCTTATGCCTCTAAACGTGCTCGCTTAGTCAGTGCGATTCGTCATGTGTTAATCAAACAAGCACAATCCACTCAAACGTTGAAATACCGCTTAGAGAAACAACACCCGAGCTACCAACTGCAAAAGCAGAGTCAGCAGCTTGATGACCTAGACATGCGTTTGCGTCGCGGTATGACTCAATACCTAAAGCAGCATGCACAGCGTGTTGAGCGCAAACAGCACCAGCTTCAGCTGAACTCGCCAGTGAAACGCCTTGGTGAACAAAAACTGCATCTACAACGTTCAGAGCAAAAACTATTGGATGCGATGGATAAGACATTACTGACCACTCGCCACCAGCTAGCCATGGCTGCCGAGAAGTTAGAGACCGTTAGTCCACTTGCCACGTTAAAGCGTGGCTACAGCATTACTCATTCAGCATCGAGCAAGACCGTGTCATCGATTAACGACGTCGAAGTAGGCGAAGTGATCACCACTCAAGTTGAAGACGGTGTGATTGAGTCGCAAGTGACAACAAGAGTCGCCAAGAGCGAGCTCTAGGTTCATTAGATACAAAAAAGACCCAACACTTTGGTATTGAGTCTCTGGTATAACATCACCGATTGTCGTTCAAACCAAATAATTTAAGGCTATTCCGCTGGTTGGAATTCGAACTTTACTCTCGATTTAGATTTAAGCTCATTACACTCACCATTACAAAAATAGCTCGCTGCACCACAGGCTTGAAGCTTCTCAAGTTGGCTGCTGCACTCAGGACAAAACCCAACCTTAGTAAAGTGTGCCTGACAACTTTCACAGTGATACTTTCCATCCCAACCTAGCTCTGATTGGCACTTAGGGCAGATATTTTCACTCATTAGCATTTCCTAACTCACTACTTTTTTTACAATCTACTACTGCTAAGACTTAGCTTGCTTGATTTGGTACATGTTCTTATCAGCTTGTGCGATCAAGCCTTCCAATGACTCAGGATCTTTATCATAAGAAAGTCCAACGCTGACAGAAAACTGAGTGCCATCGATATAGAGCGCTTGTTCCAAGGTTCTTTCTAAGCTTCGATAAAAGTTCAGCACACTTTCTTGATCATCAAAGCAAGAGAACACGACAAACTCATCGCCCCCATAGCGCCCTATCTTGGCACAGGCAGTCGTTGCCTCATCAAGCACTTTTGCAACGGCTAACAACACATCATCACCAAAGCTGTGGCCAAACGTATCGTTTATTGACTTAAATTTATCGACATCAACAAACAGGCATGCCATCACTTTTTCAGTAAAACACCGGTTAGTTAACACCTGCTCGGCTTCTCTCAGCAATGCTCGGCGATTCAAACTGTGTGTTAGGGAGTCCCGATTGGCAAAAAAGTTGAGTTGATTCTCTAACTCATACTTTTCAAGCGCGACTGAATACAGAGAAGCCAATAACTCTAAGATCTCAAGTTCAAACTCATGAGGTTCAGAGATGTACTGACTGTAAATTGCGAAGGTACCTAATACGTGACCATGTGAAGAGATGATTGGCACTGACCAACATGCATGAAGATTGGCCTGATTGGTTAAGGCTAAGAAAGGAATCCAATTCGGGTGTGCATTAATATTGGAGACCATGACAGCTTTCTTAAGTGCCGCCGCTTCGCCACAAGAACCAATTCCGGCACCAACCCCCACCCCTTCTATCTGCTGGTTATAAAAATCAGGCAAGTTTGGAGCATATTCTAAATGTAATGTATTCGATTCGGGGTTTAGCAATAGGATAGAGGCCATCCTTTGACCAAAAATCTGCTCGGTGAGTTGAATGATCTTGCGATTTAATTCTTTGCGATCCAACCCAAGGGCAAGCTTTCGAAGCAAACTGTTTACTGCTCGGTGACCTTCTAATAAAAATTGTTGTTTCATTCACTAAAGCTTTCAATTATATGGTGGGAACAGCTTGTTCTTATGCAAGCCTATATACTGGTCAATATTAACACACTAAATTACCACAACACACCACCGAAGATCATAGGTTGATCTTTTGCTTTATCTACTTTGATCAGCGATCTACCCCAAAAAGAATATTTATATCACCACACACCGAAAGCATAAGTTACATATACTGCATTTCAATTTACAATGGAATATATGACTAGAAGTAAACGAATAAAACCAACAATGCAGAACAATCTATTTTCGATCTTTAATTGAGATCATCGAGAGACACACGTCTGCATTTCGATATGTTGGTCATCTAATTGGGTTAACTTAACCGACAATGCCTTAAGTTCTGAAGTATTGTCGATGTGAGTACCACCACACGGAATAGACACTAAAGTCTCGTCATCTAGTTGCCATTCCCAGTAGCGAGAGTCTGTTAACGACTCACCTTCTAGTCTCATCGTTACAAGAGTCGATTCAGCAAGCCAGCCTGCAATCATCTGGTTGATATTGGCCTCAATGCCATCAAGGTTCGTTAGCATGTCAGCAACGTTCAGACCACGTTTCTTCAATGTTTTACCTAAACGATACTTATCGGTACACAACTCTGGAGTCACAAAGCTAGTCACCTGTGCGTAGCTATTGAAGTCATAGCTGCCGAGTGGATCTTTTCTATCCGCATCTTTACGCCAGTAACTCTCAGCTAATACTTTATTCAAGGCTAAGAAGGCAATATGTCCGGCACTATGACCGCGGCTCAAACTGGCTTGGTGCTCTTTATCAACCGACAACTCAACTTCATCGCCAATTTTAATAATAGAAGCTGATACAGGTAGTTGGTGGACAACCACAAACGCCCACCCTTCCGTATCACGCTTAACAGGGATATCTGCTGCAATATAAAGATTTCCAGTAGATTGCTCTATTGCACCGACAAGGCAATCTTCAACAATATACTGTTCACCACCTACGCTGACAAAACCTCGGTCTGCTGGGTGATCGGGCCAAATATGACTCACAGGGTGGAAAGGTGTCACGTCAGTGATCAAGTAAGTTTTGCTGTCGTCACTTTCAACGTACACCGCTTTTGCATTGAGCAACCAAGTTTGATGACAAAATTGAGTGATGGTTGGTGTGATAACTATTATTGGTTTCATGGATGTCGCTGGTGTCATTGGATCGCTAGTGGTCATATCATTCTTCTTTTGGAATCTAGTCTAAGTCGCTAGCTGATAACGGAATCAAAGACGCGATTATCAGATAACGTGAATTTTACTTAAAAAAATACCCGAGACAGGCTCGGGTATCAAATCTATTGGAAAGGTTTACTTACGACCTTTAACCATGCTCATCATACGTTTACGTTTACGTTCTTGAGAAATTGTCAGCTTGTTAGTCTTAGCTTCAAATGGGTTTTCGCTGTTCTGGAATTGAATTCGAATAGGTGTACCCATAATTTCTAGTGAACGACGGTAGTAGTTCATCAAGAATCGTTTGTATGAATCTGGCAAGTTACGTACTTGGTTACCGTGGATAACGATAATCGGTGGGTTGTAGCCACCAGCGTGCGCGTATTTCAATTTAACACGACGACCACGAACCATAGGTGGTTGGTGATCATCAGTCGCCATCTTCATGATACGAGTAAGTACAGAAGTACCAACACGAGTCGTTGCTGACTTATAAGCTTCTTGAACAGACTCAAACAAGTGACCAACACCAGTACCGTGAAGTGCAGAGATAAAGTGAATACGTGCGAAATCAACGAAACCTAAACGACGATCTAGTTCTTTCTTAACACGATCTTTAACGTCGTTATCTAGGCCATCCCACTTGTTTACGGCAATAACAATTGAACGACCAGCATTCAACGCAAAGCCTAACAAGCTTAGATCTTGATCTGAGATGTTCTCGCGAGCATCGATAAGCAGTAATACAACGTTAGCATCTTCAATCGCTTTCAGTGTTTTAACCACTGAGAACTTCTCAACTGTTTCGTTGATATTTTTACGGCGACGAACACCCGCAGTATCAATCAGAACGTATTCACGCTCATCACGCTGCATCGGAATGTAGATAGAGTCACGAGTTGTACCTGGCATATCGTAAACAACAACACGTTCTTCACCAAGAATACGGTTAGTTAGTGTTGATTTACCTACGTTTGGACGACCAATGATCGCTAGCTTAATCGGTTGATCTTGAAGGCGCTTGAATTCTTCTTCCGCTTCTTCTTCAGTGAAATCAACTTGCTCTTCTTCTTCGTCTTCAAATTCAGTTAAATCGCTTACTTCGCCATTCTCAGCTTTTAACGCTTCAGCGAATGGGTTTAGAGCAAGATCAATCAACGCAGTTACACCACGACCGTGCGCTGCAGCGATTTGGTACATGTCTTCTACGCCTAGTTGCCAGAAATCAGCACTTGCAGCATCAGGGTCGATACCATCAACCTTGTTTACTACTAGCATTGAAGGCTTTTCTAGTTGACGAAGGTGCTTAGCAATAGCTACGTCTGAAGGTGTTAGACCCGCACGGCCATCTACCATAAATAGAACGACATCAGCTTCATCAATCGCCGCTAGCGACTGTTCAGCCATTTTAGTTTCAACACCTTCTTCGGTACCGTCGATACCACCAGTGTCGATAACAATAAAGTCATGCTCGCTAAAATGAGCATGACCGTATTTACGGTCACGCGTTAAGCCAGGGAAATCCGCAACCAATGCATCACGAGTTCGAGTCAATCGGTTAAATAACGTAGATTTACCTACGTTCGGACGCCCTACTAGAGCAACAACAGGTACCATAACAACCTCTACAATTTCTTCTCTAAATGTAGTTATAGGTAAGCACTTGATCGCAAGTTTAAACTCTTACCTATAACCACACGGTTTATTAATTTATAACAACAAAACGGCTCCTAGCTGTTACCAACCAGGAGCCGACTGTGAATTATATCACGCTTTTATTGGCTAATCGTTAGTTTCTTTACATCGCCATTGCGAGTCGTCACTAAGTAGCCTTCAGGCATTTCAATTGGCGCAACCGCAAAGCCGCTATCATCGACCAACTGTTGAGCAACAAACTCACCCGATGAACGATCTAACCAGTGCAGATAACCTTCAGTATCACCAACAACTACATAACCATTAATAATAGCAGGTGCTGTCAGTAAGCGGTTTTCTAACAATGGAGTGCTCCACAGTTCAGTACCACTACGCGCATCAACCGCAACCACATGGTCTTTGTCAGTCACAACGAACAAACGGCTACCATCACTCGCTAAATCAATCGCTGACGAGTAGTTACGTTTCCAAACTGGCTTACCAGAACGAAGATCGATAGCAATCAGCTGACCATTGATACCTACGGTATACAGGGTGCCACCAAGAACAACCGGTGATGCATCCACATCAACTAAACGATCGATTTCCGTTGCACCTTTTGGCGTGCCTACTGGCTGTTGCCAAATAAGCTGACCACGATCAACGATAGCTGCGGCTAAACGACCATTTGCCGTACCCCAGAATACACCACCTGAAACAGTAACAGGCGAGCTATCGCCACGAAGTGTTAGGCTTGGTACTTCGGTACTGATGGTCCATTTTTGCTCACCGCTTTCTTGATCTAACGCGGTCAACATGCCACGACTGGTATGAACAATAACCATGTTGCTTTCAGTTGCAGGGGATGCAAGCACCTCACCATTCACTGATACACGCCACAGCTCTTCACCGGTTGATTCATCCAGCGCGATCACTTCGCCATTTTCAGAACCAACAAATACCTTACCGTAAGCTGCCGTTAAGCCACCCGATAAACGAGCCAGTACTTCTTTCTCAAGATCGACTTTCCAAAGCTCTTTACCTGTTTCAGGGTCAAGCGCTTTAACCATACCTTCACGGCTTGCAACAAATACTTTGTCGTAAGCCAATTCCGGCGTTAGTTTTGAAAAGTAGTGACCAACACCATCACCAACCGACGTAGACCATTCCTGGCTAGGAGTAAACTCGCTGTTTACCGTTGGTACTGGTGCCATGATTACGGTGTCTTCTTCACTTGCACAGCCCGCTAGCAGGCCAAGAGCAATCGCACACAACGCCGCTTTTGGAAACATCTTCTTCATTCAAAGCGCCTTATTTAGCTAGGTCGTCAAGTTTGATTTGAAGCGTTTGGCTCGCATCAGCAGCTTGTTGAGCTTCAGAGTAAGCACTGTAAGCTGCATCTGTGTCGCCTTTACGAAGTGAGATATCACCACGCAGTTCAGCAACACGGCCAGTCCAAGATTCGTCAGTCATCGCTTCAAGATCAGTCAATGCTGCGTCAAATTCACCTTGCTCAGCTTTGATACGAGCAACACGGTAAGTAAGTAGTGGTGCTAATGCCGCGTCCTTAGTTGCCGATTTTGCCCACTCAAGCTGTTCAAGTGCTGCTGCAAGGTCACCCGCTTGAACTTGCGCTTTAGCTAATTGCATAGCAGCAAGAACAGAGTATTCAGCGTCTTTGTTTGCGTCGATGAAAGCTTGAATATCAGATTGAGCATCAACGCCCTTAGTATCAAGAGCTGAAATTACAGAGGTGTAGCTTTCTGAAGCTGCTTCACGCGCTTCAACGACTGAGTCTTGGTAATAGCGCCAACCGAATAGACCACCTAAACCAATAACCGCACCAAAGATTACGGCTTTACCGTTCTCTTTCCACCAATCTTTAATGGCTTCAACTTGTTGCTCTTCGCTATCGTAAAGTTCCACTTCCTGTCCTCTTTAATTCTTTAAACGCCAGCATAGTGCTGACGTTAATATTCATGATGAGCGTTTGCTCAATGGCTAACTAGATTAGCGCAGCAACTTTCTCTGCAACTTCCGCTTGAGACACGGTTTCTTGCACACCGCCAACCAAATCTTTTAGCACAACTGTATTGTCAGCAACCTCGTTCTCACCAAGTACCAACGCCACAACAGCACCTACTTTGTCAGCACGTTTGAATTGCTTCTTGAAGTTACCACCACCGAAGTGGTTCATCACACGTACGCCTTCAACGTTATCGCGTAATTGATTCGCTAACTGCATGCCCGCGATCATTGTACCTTCGCCAGCAGCAACCATGTATACGTCAACACTACGACGAACTTCTGTAAGTTCTAGCGTTTCCATCATAAGGACTAGACGCTCTAGACCCATAGCGAAGCCAACCGCATTGGTTGCTTTGCCGCCGAGTTGTTCAACAAGACCATCGTAACGGCCACCACCACATACTGTACCTTGGGCACCAAGGCTGTCTGTGATCCACTCAAATACGGTGCGGTTGTAGTAATCTAGGCCGCGTACTAGACGCTCGTTAACTTGGTATTCGATACCAACAGCGTCAAGAAGTTCACACAAACCAGCAAAATGTTGCTTCGATTCTTCACCTAGATATTCAGATAGTCGAGGTGCGTCACCTAAGATAGCTTGAACATCCGGGTTCTTAGTATCCAGAACACGTAGAGGGTTAGTGTGCATGCGACGTTTGCAGTCTTCATCTAGCACATCAATGTGTTGCTCAAGGAAAGCCACTAACGCAGTACGGTAGCTTACGCGATCTTCTTGAGAACCGATTGAGTTCAATTCAAGACGAACGTGCTTATCGATACCTAGTTCACGCCATAGACGTGCTGTCATCATAATAAGTTCAGCGTCAACGTCTGGGCCGTCTAGGCCAAACACTTCAACACCACATTGGTGGAATTGACGGTAACGACCTTTTTGAGGACGCTCGTGACGGAACATTGGGCCCATGTACCATAGGCGCTGTTCATCACGGTTAATAAGGCTGTTTTGAATACATGAACGTACACAACCTGCTGTTCCTTCTGGACGCAGCGTTAGACTGTCACCATTGCGGTCATCAAAGGTGTACATCTCTTTAGAAACAACGTCTGTCTCTTCACCAACCGCACGGCTAAATAGGTTTGTTTCTTCAACGATAGGCATACGTACTTCGTTGTAACCGTATGCGCTCACCACACTTTTAACTGCGCTTTCTACTTTCTGCCACAGTGGTGATTGAGTTGGAAGGCAGTCGTTCATGCCTCGAATTGCTTGGATATTTTTAGCCACAGTATTTATTCCGTAATTTCTCACGACCAGGTATCAGTGCGAATAGACAATCACACCCCATCGCGTTGTATTAATCTTCTAAGTTTTCTACATCAATGCGATTTGCTTTATCAAGCACTGATGCTTTTGCACGAATCTTAGCTTCAAGTTTGTCGACAAGGTCATCGTTATCGAAGCGCTCTTTCTGACGCTTACCGTCTTCGTAGAAAGCACTCTTACGTGCACTACCAGCTAGACCTAAGTGAGACACTTCAGCTTCACCAGGGCCGTTAACCACACAACCGATGATAGATACATCCATTGGAGTAATCACGTCTTCTAGGCGCTCTTCAAGGGCATTAACGGTGTTAATAACATCGAACTCTTGACGAGAACAGCTCGGGCACGCAATGAAGTTGATGCCACGCGAGCGAATGCGCAAAGATTTAAGAATATCAAAGCCAACTTTGATCTCTTCAACAGGATCAGCCGCGAGCGAAATACGCAGCGTATCGCCGATACCTTCAGAGAGAAGCATGCCTAAACCTACCGCTGACTTCACAGAACCTGCACGCGCACCACCCGCTTCGGTAATGCCAAGGTGAAGAGGTTGATCAATCTGCTTAGCAAGCAAACGGTAAGAACCGACGGCTAGGAATACATCAGACGCCTTAACGCTGACTTTAAATTGATCAAAGTTCAAACGGTCTAGGATGTCTACGTGACGCATTGCAGATTCAACAAGCGCTTCTGCTGTAGGCTCTGTGTATTTCTCTTGGATCTCTTTTTCAAGAGAACCGCCGTTAACACCAATACGAATCGGGATATTCATATCACGAGCACAATCCACAACAGAGCGAATGCGGCTTTCGTTACCGATGTTACCTGGGTTGATACGCAGACAGTCAACGCCGTATTCAGCCACTTTAAGTGCGATACGGTAGTCGAAGTGAATATCAGCAACCAAAGGAACAGAGACCTGCTGCTTGATTAGCTTAAAGGCTTCAGCGGCATCCATAGTCGGTACAGATACGCGAACGATATCAGCGCCAACTTTTTCCAGAGCTCTAATTTGAGCAACGGTCGCGGCTACATCTGTTGTTCTTGTGTTGGTCATGGATTGCACAGCAATTGGTGCACCATCACCGATCGGCACATCACCCACATAAATACGGGTTGATTTGCGACGAATAATAGGAGATTCGTGTTGCATATTAACTCTAAGGTAAGGTTATTCTAGCTACTTTGCCTGAAGTATACCCAGAAAGGTCGACAGGTTCACTTGCAAATGTCATCGATACGCCCTCTGGCGCACCTAGAATCACTTTATATGGCGCAGTTCCTGATAGATTTAACGACTGGCCTGCTTTTTTGATGCCAGTCGACAAGGTTTTGCCCGAAGCATCTTTCACTTGGATCCAGCAATCAGCAGAGAACTGCATCACTAACTCGTTAATCACAGCTTCAGGCGCAGTGCTTGCTTCAACAGCTTCTGCATTAACAGCATTAGCAGCAACTTCAGCAGTTGGTTCTGTCTCTGTTGCTTGCTGTGCTGTAGTTTCGTCAGTTGATGTAACAGAATCTTCCGCATCGCTTATCGCAGCAAGGTCATCAGTACCTTCAACAACAGAAGTACCCTCTTCATTTTGTTCAGCTTCAATCACTTCTAAAGAGGTGAATTCAGGGGCAAGTGATTCTTCTACAGCTAGCTCTTCTGAGCTTTCAGTATTAGCTAAAGATTGAGATAGGGTGTCTTGTTGTTGGTTCTGCCACCACCACAGTGAGGAGATACCCGCAATTACCGCAAAAATGCTCCAAGTAAGGATCATAATACGGCTGTTGTGCTTCTCGGTTTTGGTCTTACGAGAAAAGCTCAACATTTCTTGTTCTTGATGTTGAGCGTCACCAGCATGATGGAGTGCACTCAATACGACCTTTTCGTCAAGATTGACGTATTTCGCGTATGAACGAATGTAGCCACGCATAAAGGTTGCAACTTGATCTGACTCGAATTGGTTTTCTTCAATTTGTTGGATCAGCGTAACGCGCAGCTTTAAACGATCAGAAATCTGCTTTTGTGTTAAACCAAGAGATTCTCGTTTATTTTTAAGCAGCGTTCCCGCTTCGATTTCTGGAGCGACAGTTTCTTTTGTTTGTGTTTCGTGTTCTGTGTTCATAGAGAGTGAACTTCTAAAGTATTATCGCAGGTTGATGAGAGCATTTTTATTGTCGTTTAAGCTCAATCTAACAACCCACTTTATGTGGAATTTTTCCTGTTATCTAAATCATCAACCCTTAAAGACGAACATCACCCATTGACTATGGATGACCTTCTCAGGAAGCTAGTTTATCAAGTAGCCAACCTAAATAGACACATTGATGATTATCGGGTAACAAGCGAGCACTTAAATTAATTTAATTTAATTTAATTTAATTTAATTTAAGATGAGTTAATCATAAGCTAATGCCATTGCAAGGCAAAAACACTTTAAACAAAATTTACCGTCAGCTCATGGTTTTGTCCAAAATTTGACGAAAAATGTAAGAAAGCGTGGGGAAAAAATCCAATTATTGGAAATTCACCTTCCAGAAAAGCAACAAGCCAGAAGGAATCCTTCTGGCTTGTTTAGATCTAAATGGTATTTAAACCGCTTTTACTTGAATCACATCACCTGCGATCAAGTTAGCTTCAGAGGCGGCTTTCAGCATTTTAGTACGCTTGGTTCTATCAATAACATCACCAACCAGCTGACCACATGCGGCATCAATATCATCACCACGAGTTTTACGAACCGTAACTGTGTAGTTGTATTCCATCAGCGTTTTTTGGAAGCGATCAATACGAGAGTTGCTTGGCTTCTTATAAGGCGAACCCGGATAAGGGTTAAATGGAATCAAGTTGATCTTACAAGGCGTATCTTTCATTAGCTCAGCAAGTTCACGAGCGTGGTCCATATCATCATTCACATGATCCAACAGAACGTACTCAACCGTTACTTTGCCGCGGTTAGCATTTGAAGAAGCAATGTAGCGACGAACCGATGCTAGGAAGTCTTGGATATCCCAACGGTCGTTGATTGGCATGATTTGGCTACGTAGTGCATCGTTTGGTGCGTGTAGAGAAATCGCCAGAGCTACATCGATGTTATCTGTCATCTGATCAAGACCAGAAACAACACCAGATGTTGATACTGTTACACGACGCTTAGACAGTGAGAAACCCAGATCATCAAGCATCAGCTCCAATGATGGAATTAGGTTCTTCATGTTCAATAGAGGTTCACCCATACCCATCATTACGACGTTAGTAATTGGACGACGACCCGTTTCTTTCTCTAAACCGATTTCACGTGCTGCACGCCAGATTTGACCAACGATCTCTGAAACTTTCAGGTTACGGTTGAAGCCTTGTTGAGCCGTAGAGCAGAATTTACATTCAAGCGCACAACCTACTTGCGAAGATACACATAGCGTCGCACGATCACCATCTGGGATGTATACAGTCTCAACGTCTTGGTCACCAACGCTCATCGCCCATTTAATGGTGCCATCCGCAGAGTGCTGAGCTTCAGAAACGATAGGTGCAACAATCTCACAGCGATGCAGCAGTTTCTCACGTAACTTTTTGTTGATGTTGTTCATTTGTTCGAAGTCATCGACACCGAAGTGATAAATCCACTTCATCACTTGCTCTGCTCGAAACGCTTTCTCATTCAGTTCTTCTGTGAAAAATTTACGAAGACCTTTACGATCAAAATCGAGTAGATTGACTTTAGCTGTGGTCATGATGCCTCTCAATGACGGAACAATAATTAAGGGCGCGAATTGTACAGCCTTTACGCAACTTCAACAAGCACTGTAAAACCTTGTGTTTACTAAGACATTCAAACTTAAGTGATTAAAATTTACACAGTCAAATTTACCTGCTTAAGTTCGGCCAATTCAAAGAGAGATTCCCGATTACGCTCCTCCGTCGCTTTCGGGAATGACGGGCTTTAACCACCTAATACTCGCACCCTCTCCGACCTCCTACTAACGCGACTTGTTCGTCATTCCAGAACCGAGGAACGAGGTATCTGGAATCTCCAATAGTAAACTCAGACTCCTGATATGCTCCTTCTTCACTCTCAGGAATGACACGAGAACTCACCAGAAATGAAAAAGGCTTCACCGAAGTGAAGCCTTTATTGAGACTTGCTGTTGTCTGCTTATTCAGCTGGACGCGGGCAAATTTCAGATTCTGGGAAGAAGAATTCGATTTCGCGAGCCGCAGATTCAGGGCTATCACTGCCGTGTACTGAGTTGTAACGCATGCTGATTGCGTAGTCAGCACGGATAGTGCCGCATGCAGCTTCTTCTGGGTTAGTTTTACCCATTAGTTCACGGTAACGAGCGATCGCATTTTCGCCTTCAAGTACTTGAACCATGATAGGACCAGAAGTCATGAACTCTTTTAGTGGTCCAAAGAACTCTTTACCTTCATGTTCTGCATAGAAGCCACTTGCTTGCGCTTCTGTAAGAGAAACCATTTTAGCGGCAATAATCTGTAGGCCAGCTTTTTCAATGCGGTGGTAGATTTCACCGACAAGGTTACGCTTAACTGCATCCGGCTTAACAATTGAGAACGTTCTTTCTAGAGCCATAGGGATTCCTTCACTTCATTTTTTTGTTATTAAATACTGAAATTACTAAGATCATTCGATCTGAGTTTATGAATAAGCGGTATCGAAATACCGCTCACTCTTATTATTATTTTGCTTGGTCGATAAGAAGACGAGCCAGTGTACGAACACCCATACCGGTCGCGCCTGCAGCCCACTTATCACTTGATGACTTGCGGTAAGTACCCGCGCAATCCATGTGAATCCAACCTTTTTTGTAGTCATCTACAAAGTAAGAAAGGAACGCGGCAGCTGTACTTGCACCCGGAGTGTAATCACCAGAGCTGATGTTTGAAAGATCAGCAAAGTTTGAAGGCAACATACCACGGTGGAAATCAGCAAGCGGCAATGGCCATAGACCTTCTTTCTCTTGGTTCGCAGCCGTTAGTGCTTGATGAGACAACTCATCATCAAAGCTCAATAATGCGTGGTAGTCGTTACCTAATGCATTTTTAGCCGCGCCAGTTAGCGTTGCACAGTCGATGATCAACTCAGGATTCTGAGCGCTTGCGAACATCAGGCCATCAGCCAAAACTAAACGACCTTCCGCATCGGTATTCATGATCTCGACAGTCTTACCATTTTTGTAAGTAATGATGTCGCCAAGCTTCAATGCACGACCAGAGATCATATTCTCTGCACAACATAAGATAAGCTTGATGCGCTTGTTCAGGCCACGTTCAATCGCAAGACCTAAACCACCGGTAATAGTCGCGGCGCCACCCATGTCAGCCTTCATTGCTGTCATGAATTGACCTGGCTTAATGCTGTAACCGCCTGAGTCGAAAGTGATACCTTTACCCACAAGACAAGCAAACACGGGTGCGTTTTCATCGCCGGTAGGGTTGAAGTCCAGTTGAAGCATTGCAGAAGTACGTTCAGAGCCGCGGCCTACCGCATAAATGCCTTCCCAACCTTCAGTTAGGAGATCTTTGTCTTTAACGATTTTCGCTTTAACAGTGCCTGCTGGTGCCACTGACTTGATGTATTCAGCTGCCATTGTCGCTAATTGACGAGGGGCAACTTCTTCAGCCGTTTTGTTGATGATGTCACGCGTCCAATCTGTCGCGCGGATACGTGCTTCCAATTCAACCTGATCAGCTTCAGCTAGAGTATCCCACTCCAATGCATTCTTTTTCTTTGGTCCACGGTAGCCTTGGTAAAAAGCCCAAACACTTTCTAGATCCCAGCCTTTACCGCTAAGTGCAACCAATGCGATACCTTGTCCGTCAAGCGTACGACCCGCACGTTGAACCGCGCCTAGATCGTGGCCTTCACCAATGTGAATTGTCGCTCCCGCTTCTGAGAACGATAAAATAGCTCTTGCTCCCCACTGAGGCTGGGCAGCTTCTTGACTTAAAAATACTGACATCTGTGTAGACATGATTTCTCCTTGTCATGAACCACTTTGAGTATGTGATTCTGATTGTTTTTTATTAGCGCACTGATGTTAGCATTATGTAGGAGGAAAATGTCATTTTGATAAAAAAACGGACCATAAGGTCCGCTTTTTTTAGTAAGAATTGTTAACTTGGCTGCGTTTTACATTGGACTGATACCAACCCGCGACCAAGTGATTAGACAAGAGGATTAATCCATCTCATCCATCCAGCACAATATAATGGCCTCTAGAATTTTCTCATTCGAGTGATTCGGCTCATCATCAAAATCTTCAAGATCTAGCACCCATTGATGCAAGTCCGTGAAGCGTACTGTTTTAGGATCGGTATCTGGGTATAAATCACATAGTTCAATCGCAATATCTCGCGAATCAATCCATTTCAAACTCATAACATTTCCTTATCTTTATCAGCGACGATTTGTCATCTTAGTGACTTATATTCTATGCCAGCTTTACTAACAGTTTTAGTCGAGCTTACTTCTTAATGCTCTTCAGAAGCTAAGTTCAACGTGTACTTTGGAATCTCTACAACAAGATCCGAATCAGCTACTTTAGCTTGGCAACCAAGGCGAGATTCCATCTCTAAACCCCATGCTTTATCTAGCATGTCGTCTTCTAGGTCATCACTCTCTTCTAAAGAGTCGAAACCTTCACGAATCACGACGTGACATGTAGTACATGCACACGACTTCTCACATGCGTGTTCAATACCAATACCGGCCTTCAATGCAACATCAAGAACCGTCTCACCAGTTTTTGCTTCTAAAACAGCGCCTTCTGGACATAGATCTTCGTGAGGTAAAACAATAATCTTTGGCATGTTTATCTATTCTCTAACTATTAAATATTATCGACTGACTGACCTGACAGTGCAGCTCGAATTGATTTATCCATACGACGAGAAGCAAAGTCTTGGCTCGCTTTGTCGGTATTCTTAATTTCTAGTTCGATGGCATCAGCGCTTTCGCCATTACGCACTTCAATCAGTGCTTCAATAGCTTGCAGAAGGAGCTGTTTTTCTTGCTCATCAAGCAGCTCATCGCCATCAGCTTGCATTGCTGCAATAAGACCTTCGATAACACGATCTGCTTCTACACGTTGTTCAGCGAGAGCACGCGCTTGCATGTCTTCCTTAGCAAACGTCATCGAATCTTTCAGCATATTCGCCACTTCATTATCGCTTAAGCCGTAAGACGGTTTAACCTGAATTTCAGCTTGAACACCTGTGCTCTTCTCCATAGCAGTCACCGATAGCAGGCCATCAGCATCTACTTGGTAAGTCACACGAATATGCGCCGCACCAGCAGCCATTGGTGGAATGCCTTTTAGAGCAAAACGAGCCAATGAACGACAGTCATCAACCATCTCACGTTCACCTTGCACGGTGTGTACTGTCATTGCAGTTTGACCGTCTTTGAACGTGGTAAATTCTTGTGCGCGAGCAACAGGGATCGTGGTATTGCGTGGGATGATCTTTTCGACCAAGCCACCCATCGTTTCGATACCTAGGGAAAGAGGAATAACATCAAGCAGCAGCATTTCAGAGTCAGGCTTGTTGCCGACTAAGATATCCGCTTGGATAGAAGCGCCAATCGCAACCACTTCATCTGGGTTAATGCTGGTTAATGGCGTACGACCAAAAAAGTCACCGACCATTTCACGTACAAGTAACGTACGAGTTGAACCGCCGACCATCACGACTTCTAGAACATCATCCGCGTCAACTTCAGCATCTTTCAATGCACGACGACATGAAAGCAGTGTTTTCTTAACAAGCGGCTTAATGATGTCTTCAAACTCTTCACGAGTTAATGAACCAGCCCAACCCAACACTTCAACATTAACGCTTTCAGCTTCAGATAAGCCAATCTTCGCTTCTGTTGCTGCATCTAGAAGAATACGATTCTGTTCTGCGGTTAGCTCTGATAAGCCCATTTGCTCTTGGAAGTGCTCTGCGATCAAGTGGTCAAAGTCGTCTCCGCCTAATGCAGAGTCGCCACCCGTTGCTAATACTTCAAAAACACCTTTAGACAGGCGTAAGATAGAGATATCAAACGTGCCACCGCCAAGGTCATAAACCGCAATCACCCCTTCTTTACCTGAATCCAGACCGTAAGCAATCGCTGCCGCAGTAGGTTCATTAAGAAGACGTAACACGTGAAGACCAGCAAGTTGAGCCGCGTCTTTCGTACCAGCACGCTGTGCATCATCAAAATACGCAGGAACCGTAATTACGGCGCCAGATAACTCACCGCCTAGCGTAGACTCAGCACGTTGGCCAAGCGCTCGTAGAATATCAGCAGAAACCTGGATTGGGTTCTTGTTGCCTTGTTCTGTGCGGATCACAGGTAAACCATTATCACTTTCTTCAAACTGATATGGCAGAGACGGGTATCGCTGTTGAATATCTGACAGTGAACGACCGATTAATCGCTTAACTGAGATAATGGTATTTTTAGGGTCAGTCTGCGCGTTAGCACGAGCTTCATCGCCAGTCGTATAAGATTCCGACTGGTAGTGAACAACGGAAGGTAAAATGCTTCGACCTTGTTGATCAACGAGTGTGCTCGCCTCGCCACTGCGTACTGCAGCAACCAACGAGTTTGTTGTACCTAAATCAATACCCACAGCAAGCTTGTGCTGGTGAGGAGCGGCGCTTTGCCCTGGTTCTGCAATCTGAAGTAGTGCCATGGATGTGTCCTTGTTATACAAACTAGCCGATCAAACGATCTTCAACTAATTCGATTTCATTCTTTAATTTTGCAATAAACTTAAGCTTTCTTACTCGGTCTGCAGCTTCTAGCCAAGCTTCGCTTTCGAGTTCTTGTTGGATAGCGCTTAATTGTTGTTTATACATTTTGCTAACCTTGCCTTCAAATGCAAATAGCGCATCTTCGGGATCAGAACTGTCTGCGATATCTTCTAGCTCTTCACGCAGTTCCATTTGCTCCATCAGGAACATCGGATCTTGCATGGTTTGTTGTTCGCCACGAATGTCTTCACCGTGTTGAACTAGCAGGTATTCTGCTCGGCTGATTGGATTCTTCAATACCTGGTACGCATCGTTGATTTGTGCCGCTTTTTGCACGGCTAATAAGCGGTCACGCTCAGAAGCTATCGCAAATTTATCAGGATGGAATTGGCGTTGCAGATCTCTAAACTGAGAAGAAAGAAGGCTACCATCCAGTTGAAACTGAAGTGGTAGCCCAAATAATTCGAAATGATTCATGTAAAGGTGGTCCTAAGTTTAGGCTCTTTGTTCAGAGCCTAATTTTATTCTTCGCTTACAACGCTTAACGATTCAAGCGTTTAAACATTGAAGCTCTCACCACAACCACATTCGCCTTTCGCGTTCGGGTTGTTGAATTCAAAACCTTCGTTTAGGCCTTCTTTTACATAATCAAGCTCAGTACCATCAAGGTATACTAGGCTCTTTGGATCAATGATGACCTTAACACCTGAATGCTCAAACACTTCGTCTTCTTCGTTAAGCTCGTCAACGAATTCCAGTACATACGCCATACCCGAACAGCCAGTAGTTTTTACTGCTAAGCGTAACCCGAGACCTTTACCACGGTTATCTAGGAAAGCTTGAACTCGGCTTGCTGCCGTATCTGTCATGGTGATGGCCATACTACAACCTTGTGTTTTATATAAATTGAGAACTCAGGGGGAGCACAAAGGATGCTCCCAAATATTACTTTTTTGTCGACGTAATTACGGTATTGAAGCGATTAGTGCTTCTTTTTGTAATCCGCAACAGCTGCTTTGATTGCATCTTCAGCAAGAATTGAACAGTGAACTTTCACTGGTGGCAACTCAAGCTCTTCTGCGATTTCAGAGTTTTTAATAGCAGCTGCTTCATCAATACTTTTACCTTTAACCCACTCAGTTACTAGTGAGCTAGAAGCGATTGCGCTACCGCAACCGTAAGTCTTGAATTTTGCGTCTTCAATAATACCTTCTGCAGATACTTTGATTTGCAGTTTCATTACATCACCACAAGCCGGTGCGCCAACCATGCCGCTACCTACACTTGGGTCTTCTTTATCAAACGAACCTACATTACGTGGGTTTTCGTAGTGATCAATTACTTTTTCGCTATATGCCATGATAGTTACCTCGAATCCTCTATTTCCGTGAGATTAGTGATGAGCCCACTCAACAGTGTTCAAATCAATCCCTTCTTTATACATATCCCATAGAGGAGACATGTCGCGTAATTTGTTTACCGCTACACGGATTTGTGCAATCGCGTAGTCGATTTCTTCTTCCGTTGTGAAACGGCCGAATGAGAAACGTACTGAGCTGTGTGCCAGTTCATCGTTCAGACCAAGAGCACGTAGAACGTATGAAGGCTCTAGGCTTGCTGATGTACATGCAGAACCTGATGATACCGCTAGGTCTTTTAAAGACATAAGCAGAGATTCACCTTCAACGAAAGCAAAGCTCACGTTTAGGTTGTGTGGTACACGTTGGTCTAAGTCGCCGTTTACGGTTACTGCTTCTAGATCTTGAACACCTTTCAATAGGCGCTCACGAAGTGCTAGTGCGTGATCGTAATCTTTCTGCATGTCTTGCTTAGCGATAGCAAACGCTTCGCCCATACCCACGATTTGGTGAGTAGCAAGCGTACCAGAACGGAAACCACGTTCATGACCGCCACCGTGCATTTGCGCTTCAAGGCGAATACGTGGCTTACGACGAACGTACAAAGCACCGATGCCTTTAGGGCCGTATGCTTTGTGTGCAGACATAGAGATAAGATCAACTTTCATCTCTTTTACGTCTAGTGGGATTTTACCCGCAGACTGCGCCGCATCAACGTGGAAGATAATCTTGCGTGCACGACATAATTCGCCGATTGCACCGATATCTTGGATTACACCAATCTCGTTGTTTACGTGCATGATAGAAACTAGAACAGTATCTTCACGCATTGCAGCTTGTAGCTTGTCTAGATCAATGATGCCGTTTGCTTCTGGCTCAAGGTATGTCACCTCAAAACCTTCACGCTCTAATTGGCGACATGGATCAAGAACCGCTTTGTGTTCTGTTTTGCACGTGATTACGTGCTTACCTTTCTTCTCGTAAAAGTGCGCAGCACCTTTGATAGCAAGGTTATCTGACTCTGTAGCACCTGACGTGAAAACAATCTCACGTGGGTCTGCATTTAGTAGATCGGCAATTTGCTCACGAGCATTATCTACTGATTCTTCTGCCTGCCAGCCGTAACGGTGTGAACGAGATGCAGGGTTACCGAAGTTACCGTCCATCGTCATGCACTGAACCATTTTTTCAGCAACACGTGGATCGACTGGGCATGTAGCTGAATAGTCAAAGTAAATAGGCAGTTTCATTTTCTACTCCAATGTAAAAACTGACCGCTAAGAGCGGGCATTAACACCGTGAGGTGCTGCACTAATCGTTGTAGTGCTCGTATTTTTATGTGCAAAACCATTATTAACCGCAAGATCGATATCTTGACGATCAGAAATCTCTAAAACTTCGTTATCTTTCATTAGCTCACCGAGCGTAATGTCGTTTAAGAAGCTGCTGATTCGGGAGCTTAAATCACGCCATAAAGTGTGAGTTAAACAACGAGTACCGCCTTGGCAATCTGCTCGACCGTGACACTTAGTTGCATCGACTGATTCGTCAACTGCAGCAATTACAGTTCCGACAGCGATGTCGCCCGCTTCAGCACCTAAACGGTAACCACCGCCAGGACCACGAACACTAGCAACCAAGCCAGCTTTACGTAACTTAGAAAAAAGTTGTTCTAAGTAAGATAACGAGATGCCTTGTCGCTCTGAAATATCAGCCAGAGGAACTGGGCTTTTTTGCGAATGCAGTGCTACATCTAGCATAGCTGTTACCGCATATCTTCCTTTAGATGTAAGTTTCATATCACACCGTATCCACATTGTTTATGTGGTTGGAATTTTCCCATACCCGACTAAATTGGTCAAGTATTTAGTTGACTATTTTAGTCAGGTATTCACCCTTAAGGTTTGCATGGGCTTTATTTGTCGTTTTTGCTCTTCTCAATTGAAGTCAAAATGCCGCGTAGAGTGTTGATCTCTTGCAGCTCTGGACGAGCTCGACTGAACAAACGACGTAGCTTATTCATCACCTGACCCGGCTTAGCCATAGAGATAAATTGGGTATCAATGATCACTTTTTCAAGGTGCTCATAGAACATTTCTAGTTCTTCGTGACGAGGGTACTCATCTTGTTGCTGCGGCTGGTACTGGCTCGCCACCATATCAAGGTGTGCTACACGCACTTCATAGCTAAGAGTCTGTACTGCCATTGCTAGGTTTAGTGAGCTGTATTCGGGGTTTGCAGGAATACATACATGGAAATGACACTTCTGAAGTTCATCATTGGTTAAGCCTGTACGCTCACGGCCGAACACTAACGCTACAGGGTGCTTTTGACCTTCAACTGCAAATTTTTGTCCACATTCACGCGGCTCAAGCATTGGCCATTCAAGCGTACGAGAGCGAGCACTCGAACCAACCACCAAACCACAGTCTTTTACTGCTTCATCCAGTGTAGAAACGATGGTCGCGTTTTCCGCGATGTCACCTGCACCCGCAGCCAGTGCTAAGGTCTGCTCGTCAACTTCACATTGAGGGTCTACAAGAACTAACTGACTCAAACCCATCACTTTCATTGCGCGAGCTGCTGATCCGATATTTCCCGAATGAGACGTACCAACCAGAACGACTTTTACATTGTCTAACATGCTATATGACACCACTTTAAAAATAATCGCGAGATATTAACACATAGCTAAGTAAAATGGTCAGACCCTTCTCGGAATGTGAAATCAAGAGTTCAAAAAATAACCACTTCCCTTTTGGGGAAACTTTGGTATACTCGCCGCCGCTTTAAACTGTTCTTTAACATCTTGTGGGAAAAACCATATGCATCCAATGCTAAACATTGCGATACGCGCTGCGCGTAAAGCTGGCAACCATATTGCTAAATCTCTAGAAACAACTGATAAGATCGAATCGTCTCTAAAAGGTAACAATGATTACGTTACTAACATTGCTCAAGAAGCTGAGTACATGATCATTGAGACAATCAAATCATCTTACCCAGAGCACAGCATTATTTCTGAAGAGTCAGGCCTAACTGAAGGTAAAGATTCTGACGTACAATGGATCGTTGACCCACTAGATGGCACCAACAACTTTGTAAAAGGTTTCCCTCACTTCTCAGTATCTATCGCTGTTCGCATGAACGGTCGTACAGAAGTTGCTTGTGTTTATGACCCAATGCTAAACGAGCTATTCACAGCTCAACGTGGCGCTGGCGCTCAACTTAACAACGCTCGTATGCGTGTTACTCAACTAAAAGACCTTCAAGGTACTGTTCTAGCGACTGGTTTCCCATTCAAGCAAAAACAACACTCTGAATCTTTCATGAAGATCATCTCTGGTCTATTCGTTGATTGTGCTGATTTCCGTCGTACTGGTTCTCCAGCTCTTGACCTATGTTACCTAGCGGCTGGCCGTGTTGACGGTTACCTAGAACTAGGCCTTAAGCCATGGGATCTAGCAGCTGGCGATCTAATCGCTCGTGAAGCTGGTGCTATCATGACTGACTTTGCTGGCGGCACTGATTACATGACCTCTGGTAATGTTGTTGCTTCAAGCGCACGTGGTGTTAAGTCTATTCTTAAGCACGTTCGTGAGAACTCTAACGAAGGTATGCTGAAGTAATTCAGACCTTGCGTTGATGCTCTTTAGTTAAGAGCAGAAGATTTTCAAAGCCTCGCTATTGCGAGGCTTTTTTGTATCCGCGATACGAGATACGAGATACGACCAAAATGTCGGTTAGTTACAGTGAACACAAATCACTGCTCTGTCGGCTGTATTTAGATCGTCACTAGATAGTGACTTAGCTACTTTGGCACTTGGTATCGGTATTGGTATTGGTATTGGTATTGGTATTGGTATTGGCAAATACGGCAATGTGCAATCGGATACAAAAGCTAACCCACAATATACAGACATAAAAAAACCGCTAGTTGCCCAGCGGTTTTTTTGGTTTAGCGAAAGTTGTTAAGCCGCGGCCTAAGGCATTTCGTCAAACTCTTCACCTTCTTTGTCCACTTGTGGTGGCATTAGGTGTTCACGCGTAATACCCAACTTCATAGCTAGTGCAGATGCAACGTAGATAGAAGAGTAAGTACCAACGGTAATACCCAGTAGAAGTGCAGTCGCAAAGCCGTGAATCATAGCGCCGCCCTGAACGAACAGTGCGATAACTACGAATAACGTTGTACCAGAAGTGATCAATGTACGGCTCAATGTTTGTGTGATTGAGCTGTTCAGCACTTCAGGTGCCTCGCCTTTACGCATCTTACGGAAGTTCTCACGAATACGGTCAAATACCACTATGGTATCGTTAAGGGAGTAACCGACTACCGTTAGCAAGGCTGCTACGATGGTAAGGTCGACCTCAATTTGCATTAGAGAGAACACACCTAGTGTGATGATAACGTCGTGCGCTAGGGCTAATACAGCACCTGCAGCTAATCGCCATTCAAATCGCACTGATACGTAGATCAAGATACAGATAAGAGAAACAAGGATAGCAAGGCCACCAGCTTCTGTTAGTTCATCACCCACGTTTGGACCAACGAACTCGATACGACGCATCTCAACTTGCTCACCAGTACCATCTTTAATTGCAGACAGGATTTGGTTACCAAGCGTTTCGCCCGCAACACCATCACGTGGACGTAGACGAACCATTACCTCACGCGCAGAACCAAAGTTCTGAACCGTAGCATCACCAAAGCCTTCAGCTTCTAGTGCGCTTCGAATATCAGGTAGGTTTGCTGGCTCCTCAAAGCCCACTTCAATCAGGGTTCCGCCGGTAAAATCTAGACCCCAATTCAACGATTTCGTTGTTAGGGTGAAGATAGCAGTACCAATCATCAAGATTGAGAATAAAAAGGCAACCTTTGACCAACGCATGAAGTCGATCATTTTGTCTGCTTTTAGAATCTGAAACATATTAATTCCTAGCCTTAGATCGACAGTTTCTTAACGCGTTTGCCGCCATACATCAGGTTCACGATACAACGTGTTCCGATAATAGCTGTAAACATTGAAGTCAAGATACCAATTGATAACGTTACCGCGAAGCCTTTAATCGCACCTGTACCGACAGCAAATAGAATGATTGCTGTTAGTAGTGTGGTGATGTTGGCATCGGCGATTGTACTAAATGCGTTTGCATAACCTTGGTGAATCGCTTGTTGTGGACTACGTCCATCTCGAAGTTCTTCACGTATACGCTCAAAGATAAGAACGTTGGCATCGACTGCCATACCGACCGTCAATACGATACCGGCAATGCCTGGTAGCGTCATTGTCGCGCCAGGAATCATCGACATCACACCAATAATCAACACTAAGTTAGCCATCAGAGCGACGTTCGCAATCAAACCGAAAGTACGGTAGTAAAGCAGTGTAAACAGCATTACTGCAGCCATACCCCAAACCATCGCCATGATACCCATATCGATGTTTTGTTGACCCATAGATGGACCAATCGTACGTTCTTCTACAATCGAGATAGGCGCAATCAATGCACCTGCACGTAGTAGAAGTGCCAAGTTATGAGCTTCAGCCGTTGAGTCGATACCTGTAATACGGAAGTTACGGCCAAGCGCAGATTGAATCGTCGCTTGGTTAATCACTTCTTCGTGCTTACTTAGGATCACTCGGCCTTCAGGTGTTTTACGACCGCTGTCTTTATACTCTGCAAATACGGTTGCCATTAGCTTACCGATATTTTGACGAGAGAATGTAGACATCTTGCTACCACCTTCGCTGTCTAGCGAGATGTTAACTTGTGGGCGACCATATTCATCAACACTTGAGCTTGCATCTGTAATGCTAGAACCGCCTAAGATAACGCGTTTCTTAAGTACTACAGGACGACCATCACGGTCTTGCTTAATTTCACTACCAGCAGGAGCACGGCCAGAAGCTGCAGCGGCCAAATCGGCACTGCTGTCCACTTCACGGAATTCAAGAGTCGCGGTTGCGCCTAAAATTTCTTTAGCACGAGCCGTGTCTTGAACACCTGGCAATTCCACTACGATACGGCTAGCACCTTGACGTTGAACCAAAGGCTCAGCAACACCAAGTTCGTTAACACGGTTACGTAGAATAGTAATGTTTTGCTCTACCGCATAATTGCGGATTTCTTGAAGACGAGTTTCAGTGAAGTTAGCAATCAAAGAGAAACGACCGTTAGATTCTGAATCTACGAACGTCATATCTTGGTGCTTAGATTGCAGAAGCGATTTCGCTTCAGCAAGCTGCTCTTCGTTACGCAGAATCACTTCAACCGCATCTTTACCCGATGGGCGAATAGCACGGTAGCGGATTTTCTCTTCACGAAGTTCACTGCGGAACGCTTCTTCTTGTTGGCCAACCAGTTTTTGCATCGCAGCGTCCATATCCACTTCCATTAAGAAGTGAACACCACCACGTAGATCAAGACCCAGTTTCATTGGTGCAGCACCAATAGATTCAAGCCAATCAGGAGTTGAAGCCGCTAGGTTTAAAGCTACGATAACGTCATCACCGAGTGCTTCTGTGATGATATCACGGGCACTGATTTGCGTATCTGTATCGTTAAATCGAACAAGAATGGAACCGTTTTCGAGAGCAACGGATTTAGTAGAAAGGTTTTCTGCTTCAAGAGCATTGGTGACAGCATCCAGCGTAGACAGATCTACAGAGGCGCCACGCGCCCCTGTAACTTGAACTGCCGGATCTTCACCGTATATATTTGGAAGTGCGTACAACGCAGCGATAGCGATGGCAAACATCACCATCAAATACTTCCATAACGGATAACGGTTTAGCACAGCGAGGATCCTCTAGCTGTTTATAGTGATTTCAGAGTACCTTTTGGTAGCACTGCTGTAACGAAGTCTTTCTTGATAACGACTTCGTTGTTTGCGTTCAGTTCGATAGCAACGTAGTCGCTGTCTTCAGCAATCTTAGTGATCTTGCCGATTAGGCCGCCGCTTGTAAGAACTTCATCACCTTTGCCCATAGAAGACATAAGGCTCTTGTGCTCTTTAACACGCTTAGCTTGTGGACGGTAGATCATGAAGTAGAAGATCACAGCGAACATACCTAGCATGATAAGCATTTCGAAACCGCCGCCTGCTGGTGCACCTTCTGCTGCTGCGTGAGCTTGAGAAATAAACATTTAAAACATCCTCTATTATATTTTCGTAATTGTTTGTCTAATTGGGTCGTATCCCTTTATTTTCAAGCCCCATCACTCGGAAGAGAGATAGGGCTCGCAAAAAAGAAATACTAAGATTCTTTACCTAGTGGTGGCACTTCACGCCCCATTCTTGCGTAGAACTCTGCAACGAACTCTTCAAAGCGGTCTTCATCGATAGACTGACGAATGTCTGACATTACTCGTTGGTAGAAACGCAGGTTGTGAATCGTGTTCAGTCGAGCACCTAGGATTTCGTTACAACGATCCAAATGGTGTAAGTACGACTTGCTGTAGTTCTTACAAGTGTAACAGTCACAATCTGAATCTAGTGGTGTTGTATCGGTTTTATGCTTCGCATTACGGATCTTGATCACACCTTCCGTTACAAACAGGTGGCCATTACGTGCATTTCGCGTTGGCATAACACAGTCAAACATATCGATACCGCGACGAACACCTTCAACCAAGTCTTCAGGTTTGCCTACACCCATTAGGTAACGAGGCTTATCTTCAGGCAGTTGAGGACATGTGTGCTCAAGAATGCGGTGCATATCTTCTTTTGGTTCACCTACTGCTAGGCCACCTACTGCGTAACCGTCAAAGCCAATTTCTGTTAGGCCTTTAACGGATACATCACGAAGGTCTTCGTATACGCCACCTTGAACGATACCGAATAGTGAGTTCGGGTTTTCTTGCTTATCAAAGTGATCGCGTGAACGCTGAGCCCAACGAAGAGACATCTCCATCGAGTCTTTAGCTTCTTTATGCGTAGCAGGGTAAGGCGTACATTCGTCAAAGATCATTACGATGTCTGAGCCTAGATCCTTTTGGATTTCCATCGACTTCTCAGCGTCCATGAAGATCTTGTCACCGTTTACAGGGTTACGGAAATGAACACCTTCTTCAGTGATTTTACGCGTTGCTCCTAGGCTGAATACTTGGAAGCCACCTGAATCAGTCAAGATAGGACCTTTCCAGTTCATGAAATCGTGCAAATCACCGTGCAGTTTCATGATTTCTTGACCAGGACGTAGCCATAGGTGGAATGTATTACCTAATAGGATTTCAGCACCTGTGTCTTTTACTTCTTCAGGTGTCATGCCTTTTACCGTACCGTAAGTACCTACAGGCATAAATGCAGGGGTTTCAACGGTACCGCGTTCAAACTGAAGTTGACCACGACGTGCGCCGCTATTAGTTTTTTTAAGTTCGTATTTTAATTTCACGAAGCCTCCAATATGCCAGAGAAACAATCTGACTGTTAATTCAGAACCTTAGGCCAAACAAAAGTTCAGTCTAGTGGGTTCTATGAGGAGCGGTCGCGTATTCCTTGCGAGAGATTAGACAGACACCCTGCCCGACTCCTAGCTTACTGCTAGCACCCGTAAATTCTGCTTATATCGTTTATAACCAGCTAAAATTAGCTCGTTTTCTTATTGATGAACATCGCATCACCGTAGCTGAAGAAACGGTATTCGCTCTTCACTGCGTGATCGTATGCGCCCATCACATTGTCGTAGCCAGCAAATGCACTCACCAACATAATCAGCGTTGATTCTGGTAAGTGGAAGTTGGTAATCAAGCAATCCACCAGCTGATATTCATAACCAGGGAAGATGAAGATTTCTGTGTCACCAAAGAAAGGAACTAACTCAGTGCCATTTTTCAATGCATCTTGAGCCGCACTTTCTAGTGAACGCACAGAGGTTGTACCAACGGCAATAATACGCCCGCCACGTGCTTTTGCAGCAGCTACGGCATCCACCACTTCTTGCGGTACTTCAACGTACTCAGCATGCATGTGGTGGTCATTGATATTATCGACTTTTACTGGCTGGAACGTACCAGCACCAACGTGAAGTGTCACGTAAGCAAACTCAACACCTTTTTCTTTCATGTCAGCCATTAGCTTATCATCAAAGTGAAGGCCTGCTGTTGGCGCAGCAACCGCACCCGGCTTTTCATTATAGACAGTTTGGTAGCGCTCTTTATCGGCATCTTCATCTGGACGATCGATGTAAGGAGGCAGTGGCATGTGACCAACACTGTTAAGAATCTCTAAAACGCTTTGATCGGATGTGAAATGGATTTCAAATAACGCATCATGACGTGCCACCATTTCAGCTTCATACTCATCGTTCTCACCAAGGAACAATTTGGTACCCGGTTTCGGTGATTTAGAACAACGAACATGCGCAAGAATGCTTTTCTCATCCAGCATACGTTCAACCAACACTTCAAGCTTACCGCCTGATGCCTTGCGACCGAATACACGAGCAGGAATCACGCGAGTGTTATTAAAAACAACAAGATCGCCTGGCTCAACCAAGTCTAAAACGTCTTTAAACGAACCATCAGCTAGGTTGCCATTGTTGCCATCTAATTTAAGTAGGCGGCTTGCTGTGCGCTCCTCTTGAGGGTAGCGAGCAATGAGTTCATCTGGTAGGTCAAAGTGAAAATCTGAAACTTGCATGTGTCGAGTCTTGTCTTAGTTGATGATATTTATGCCGTTGACGAATATTAAGTCGAAGTTGCCGAACAATCGTTTCGGTAAGTAAATCGTTACCAGAAACACATCGTAAACATGACTAAAAATTTCGCAGTGGGCTAGTATAGGCACACGAGCCGCAATAGCAAGGTTTACAGCATTGGATTATTGTAAAGAGTCGTAAAATAATACGACCACTCCCCCTCATAAAAAAGCCAAAATTAGTTGCATGAAACTCACCCAAAAATGCGTTAGATCTCAGTTATTTTTTGGATAAAAAACTATAGTAATAGCAACAAATAAAAAAGAAGGAGGTCTGTATGATCAAGGTTGAAGATATGATGACTCGCAACCCTCATACCCTATTGCGCTCACACTCACTGGCCGATGCAAAGCACATGATGGAAGCGCTTGATATCCGCCATATTCCGGTTGTTGATGCCGACAGACAACTACTTGGCGTCGTCACACAGCGAGACGTTCTTGCCGCTCAAGAATCTAGCCTACAAAACATCCCACAAGCTCAATCCTATACTCTTGCAACACCACTCAATGACATCATGCACAAGAGTGTTATGTCTGTAGAGCCGCGCGCAGGACTAAAAGAGTCTGCTGTTTATATGCAGAAACACAAAGTGGGCTGTTTACCTGTCGTAGAGAACCACGAACTCGTGGGCATCATTACAGACAGCGATTTCGTTACGATAGCCATTAACCTGCTAGAGCTACAAGAAGAAGCGGAACCGGAAGAGGTAAATTAACCACTCTTCACCAATAGACACGCTAAGGAAAGAGAGCGAATCCTTAGCGTTGCTGTACGTTATTACGAAGAATTTCAGGGCTACGTGAAATAGACGGAACTTTAGGTGTATGTCGGATAACGACTGTCGGTTCTAGCAACATAGCTTTTGGAAAAGACTCTCCGATTTGAATCAACTCCATCATCATATCAAAACCTAACAGCGCAATTTGATGTATTGGTTGCTTAACACTTGAAAAGCCCAATGACTGGGCAATAAATGTGTCATCAAACCCTACAATATCAACCCTTTCAAGCAGTTGACTGTCTACTGATTTTAACCCATTAAATAGATGACTAGCCGATATATCATCGGAACAAAATACAGCTTCCAGTGGCGAAGAATTATCGACGATCAAGTGTTGGATATATTCTGTCAACGACTCCGTAGTATAGGGAGCTAACACATGTTTTGTATCCAACAGGATATCGCGAGACTTTAGTTCTGTTTGAAAACCAATAAAACGATCCGATTGAATATCGCTGGCTCCAATAAATCCAATACGACGATACCCTCGCTTAGCAAAATAACAGGCAACTTGCTCACCCCCGTGCTGGTGATGAGTTCCTATACTCGCAACAGTAGGGTCTGTCGCTGTCAACAATACGACAGGAAACGGTAGCTCACCTAAAGGCTCTAGATGTTCTTTTTTCAACGAGCGAGGGATTAGAAAAACACCATCAACCTTATGGTTGATGCACTCCGAAAGAAACGTCTTCTCTAACTGTAAATTATTCCGGCTATTAAACAACAGTATGCTTCGGCCATGCTTGTAGGCCTCTTCCTCAAGAACATCCACTAACTGAGTAAAGAAAGGATTCGACATATTTCTCACAATGACAGCAAACAGCTTAGTTGGCTTTTTACGCTTCGCTGGCGGTTTCTGATAGTTCAGAGCTTCCATCGCACTAATCACAGACAGCTTTGCTTGCTCTGAAACACGATCACTACCATTTAGCACCCTTGATACTGTCGCGATTGATACACCCGCACGTTTAGCAACATCCCTAATAGTCATGTTCACTCATTCTCTTTAACAATCTACCAGCTCAATACATTAACCAAAAACATGTAATAAGACTTGGTGTTACATCACAAACGACTACAGATTTAGCCAATACTCACTCAGAACTGCAGGAGAATTCGTCCTCACTATTTTATCAAATCGTCACCCTACCTATGATTTAAACCAAGCAACATGATTAGGTAAGCCATCGTGCAAGAACAAAAATACAAAACAATCAATTTAGCAACGGCTAGTGAAATCACTAAGTTTACTGAAATAGAAAGATCATTAGAAATGAGACCTTTATTTCATATTACGCCTCCCCATGGTTTATTAAATGATCCAAATGGTTTTTGTTTTTTCAATAATCAATACCATTTATTTTACCAATGGTTTCCATTCGATACCTACCATGGAATGAAGCATTGGATGCATTTAACTTCTAATGACCTATTAAACTGGAAGAGGCATGGTTCTAAAATAACACCGAAAGAAAATTACGAATCTCACGGAGCATATTCCGGCAGTGCTTTTGTAGAAAATAATAACGCTTATTTATTTTATACAGGAAACATTAAAAAAGGCTCATCTCGAGATGCAAACCAATGTTTAGCATTACTCGATAACACTAATGCCGTCACCAAGTATAGTCCGAATCCAGTTATTAAGTCGGTTCCCAAGGGGTATACCGGGCATGTACGAGATCCCAAAATCGTTAAACACAATGAGCACTATTACATGTTGCTCGGTGCGCAGCGAGAAGCCGATCTATCAGGGGCAATCATCATATATCAATCGGATGATTTGCTCAGTTGGGAATTCAAAGGAGAATTAGATCTTCAGTTCTCAGGGGAATTCTTAACAGGTTACATGTTCGAATGTCCTGATCTATTAAACGTTGACGGCCATGACGTTTTAATTTTTTCACCGCAAGGTAGCAAGGCAAACGGAAGTCGATTCCATAACCGATTCAACGTTATCTATTGTTTAGGCAGCATCAACTTCGAAAAACTGACCTTTGAAGTTGAACACTGGGATGAATTGGACCGTGGGTTTGATTTTTATGCCCAACAAACTATGGCGAACACCCCAGATGAGCAAACTCTTATTGCATGGGCAGGGACCGATGAAGAACTACCAAGTCGCCAATTTGGCTGGGTTAACTGTTTAACATTACCGAGAACACTATCAATTCTTAATCGTCGCTTATACCAACAACCGAAGATTTTGCAATCTGACTCTTTTAATAAGCGTCCATTGGAAATAAATAAAACCAATATACCCATTAAGTTAGAGCAACTTTCATTTTCACTCGATGTAAATGAGTTCAATGGAAATATAAAAATATCCATCGAAACTAAAAATAAGAAATTGTTATTCTCTATTAAAGACAGAGATATTCACTTAGATCGAAGCCAATATAACCACCATCCAGAAGATTGGGAATTTGGAAGCGTCAGACATCACAGAACAAATTATGACATAACGGATGTCAAATTTATATGTGACCAAAGCATCATTGAGATATACCTCAACAATGGACGAGATGTATTTACTTGTTTGTTTTTCCCTGAAAATGAAGAACACAGATTAAATATATTACAAAAAGAAGATACCGGTATGGATATCAAACTTAACTACCTTACAATATAATAAAATGGTGAACAAAATGAATTATGACGCTACCGTAAACGAGATACTCGAGAGTATCGGGGGCATAGAGAACATCCGCAACGCAGAACACTGCGCCACACGCTTGCGCCTCATCCTAAAAGACAACGAAAAAGTTGATTCTGAAAAAGCAAAAGAAATTAAACAGATCAGCGGCTACTTTTATCAATCAGGTCAACACCAATTTATTATTGGCACTGGTACAGTCTCTCACGTTTATGACTCATTAAAGCACGCATTAGGCGGAGAGCTTGATAACTCAGATTTTAAACAAGATGCCTTCGCAGATATGACCATAAGTCAAAAAGTGGTTCGCACTCTCGCCGATATTTTGATCCCACTGATCCCAGCACTAGTGACCACCGGCTTACTGATGGGTTTACGTGGCATGATGCTGCATTCTGGCATGAGTTTCTCACCCGAAACGCTTGCCCTATTTAGCATGCTAACCGACACTGCCTTTGCCTTCTTACCCGTTTTAATCGCTTATTCTGCGGCAAAGAAATTCGGTGGCAATGCTATTATTGCCATCGTTGTTGGTTTGATGATGGTCGCCCCACAATTACCTAATGCTTGGGTGGTAGCCTCTGGCGGTGCCGAGCCGATGATGGTCAACTTATTGGGAATCAACTTCCCATTAGTGGGCTACCAAGGCACTGTACTTCCAGCAATATTCGCAGGTTGGTTTGTCTCTTACTTGGAGCGTAATCTACGCCGCTTCATTCCAGCAAGTATGGACCTAGTCTTCACTCCATTTTTAACCATTACGATTGCCGTATTTGTCATCTTGTTTGGCTTTTGTCCGATTCTACAAAGCATTGAACACGGCTGTACTTCTCTAGTACGTATGGCGCTCGACCTACCTCTTGGTATTGGTTACATCCTTTATGGTGCCGTTCAGCAAATGATCGTGATCACCGGTCTACACCATGCTCTTGGTGTCATTGAGATTGGCTTATTAAATGAAACTGGTGTTAACCCACTGCAACCTCTTGGTACTGCTTCAATGGCAGGTCAATTTGGCGCTGCGATAGCCGTCGCGACTCTACTCAAAGATAAACTGAAAAAAGGTAATGCCTACAGTGCTTCGATATCCACACTATTTGGTATTACAGAGCCACTTCTGTTTGGTGTGAACTTACAATATGGAAAAGTCTTTGTCTTTGGCATGGTAGGCGGTGCTGTAGGTGGGCTTGTTACTTACTCAACATCAGTGCAACCGGTATGGGCATTACCTTTATTCCAGGTATTCTTCTTTATTCGCAATCACTTTCTGCGGTCATTGGTTACCTAACCGTTATTGCTAGTGCATTTGCCACAGCATTTATGCTGACTCGCATCTATAACCCGGTTAAAAACGCTTAATCAACTTTGGGTGATTTGCTTCCCCCTAGGCAAGTCACCCATTTCCCACCTACTTATGCTCAGGTGGGCTTCTATATGAGGAAATAATGATGAATAAGGTATGGTTAACTGGAGATGCTGTGGTGGATTTAATTCCTGAGAGCGACTCTACCTACTTAAAATGTCCAGGCGGCGCCCCCGCAAACGTTGCGGTTGGTATTGCTCGTTTATCAGGCCAAGCTAGTTTTTTTGGCCGAGTTGGTAATGATCCATTTGGTCGTTTTATGTCAGAGGTTCTCCAAGAGCAAGGGGTTGATACGTCCCAACTCAAATTCGATGAAAAACACAGAACATCAACCGTGCTGGTCGATCTTGACCAAGATGGCGAGCGAACTTTTACCTTCATGGTAAAACCCAGTGCAGATCAGTTCATGACAGAAGATGATATCCCCACCTTTAATCAAGGTGAGTGGCTACACTGCTGTTCAATCGCATTAGCAAATGAGCCAAGCAGAAGTACAACGCTGAAAGCACTTAAAGGAATCAAATCAAAAGGAGGATTTGTTAGCTTTGACCCCAACCTAAGAGAAGAGGTTTGGCGAATCCCTGAAGAGATTCGTCCTATCGTTATGCAAGCCATCGCCTTAGCAGATGTGGTTAAGTTTTCAGAAGAAGAACTGCTTTTTCTTACAGAAAGCAACACATTAGAATCAGGAATAACAGCACTAGACCGATTGAAAATCCCAGTCACTTTGGTCACCTTAGGTGCTACGGGTTCGTTGATGATAGTAGATGGACAACGAGAGCACATTGCGAGTCAAAAAGTTCAAGCCATTGATACTACTGGTGCGGGAGATGCCTTTGTCGCAGGTCTACTCGCCTACCTCTCACAATACGAGGAATGGCATCAACCTGAAATCATTCGACAAGCAGTAATGTGGGGCAATGGCTGCGGGGCATTAGCAACAACCCAGAAAGGCGCAATGACCGCTTTACCAGAGAAAAGAAAGCTACTCACATCCCTAAATAAGCTTTAACCCAATAATATAAATAGCCTAATAATCAAGCTATTAGGCTATACCAAACCGAACTTTCCTACTCCATGACTTTGTAATACAAATTAAAGATGCGTTAATCATACGGAAGAGGCCTAAACAATAACTCTCAGCTGATGTGAAACCAGACGAGCAACAAGCAAAATCCAATAATATCAACAACCTATTTACCCATCATTCTTAGGCATCAAAATATAGTGGATACATACTATTTATTGATATATTTATCGTTAGAATCATGTAAGAATTTGTTAAGAATAAAAACAAGCTGCCTTACTAGGAATGATATTTATGAGTTTAAAGAAATTGCTGTCCTTAGGTTTTGGCGTGATTCTCGCGCTAATTTTGGTTATTTCAGTCGTTGCTTCATTACGCTTTTATCAATCGAGTGATGGGTTTAACACCTACCGCTCTCTTGCAATAACAAGTGTCTCAACAGGTCGAATCCAAGCCAATATACTGGAAGCTCGTTTATCTGCACTTAAATATATTAAAAACCCTATTCCGTCACATGCTTCTGAACTGAATAGACGTATCACCGCATCAAATCAATTGATAGATGAAATATTAGACTCTCATCTTGACGATCTACACAAAAATGAATTCCTAACGATAAAGAAGCAGCTTGATCAATATAGCCAAGGCTTTAACAAGGTTGTTCAACTTGTCAATACTCGAAACAACCTAGTTCAAGAGGCCTTAGACCCATCAGGGGTCAATATGCGTGAGGCAGTGACCAACCTAATGACCCAAGCTTCAGCTGAAGAAGATTTAGAAGTTGCTGTCAGTTCAGGACAGCTTCAGCAGCATGTATTGCTATCAAGATTGTACGCTTCTAAATTTCTGACGAGCAATAAAACAGAAGATGCTCAGCGTGCTGAAAAAGAGTTTGCCTCTGCCGCACTACTTGCAGAAACAATCGAATCTCAACTCATGTCGATGGAACAAATCAACTACTTAAACGATTTCACTAGTGCCTTCAAAATTTACCGCAACACATTTTCAAAGATCGTTGACACTATAAACACGCGAAATGGCATCATTTCAGGGACTCTTGATCTTGCTGGTGTTAATGCAGCAAAAACAATTGAAGAGATAAAGCTATCAACAAAGTCAGAGCAAGACTCTGTCGGACCTAATATGGTCGAGCGATTCTCTAACGCGCAATTTGTGCTTGGCGTTCTTTCAATTCTCGTTGTCGCTGCTTCTCTTAGCATTGCCGTTTCGATTTACCGCAGTGTATGGAAAGTCGTTGGAGGAGAGCCAAGTGACATCCAAACAATTGTTGCCGAAGTCGCCGCTGGTGATCTTTCAAAGCAGATTCCAATTACGGGTAAAGAGACCGGTATATACGCAAACATTTTAGAAATGCGCCAAGAACTACGTCGAATAATCGATGGTTTCCACCAGATTTCAGACAATGTTTCAGCAGCCTCCGTTGAGCTAACCGCGGTAATGAGCCAAACAGAAGGAAATGCTCAACAAGAACTGAGTCAAATGGAACAAATCGCGACAGCCATCAATGAACTTTCTAGTACTGCGAGTGAGGTTAGCCAGAATGCAGCTAGCGCAGAGAGCGCTGCAACTGGGGCAACGACAAATGTCAAAGATGGCAGTGTTTCCCTCGATGCATCAGATGATATATCTCGAAAAGTTGAAGACTCGATCGAAGAAACATCAAACATCGTTAATCAATTGCAAGAGTACTCGGTAGAGATCGGTAGTGTTATTGAAGTGATCAATTCAATTTCTGAGCAAACTAACTTACTTGCGTTAAATGCAGCCATTGAAGCCGCTCGAGCGGGAGAGCAAGGCCGAGGCTTTGCGGTGGTAGCAGATGAAGTTCGTTCTCTTGCCGCTAAAACACAACAATCAACGGTCGATATTCAAGAAATAATATCTCGCCTTCAGGCTCAAGCGAAAGATGCGAACCAATTTATGCAATCCAATCTTTCGTTAGCAGAAGAATCTAGACAGTATAGCGAACAGCTTCGTGCTGCATTCGCTTCTATCACTGACTCAGTACAACTAATATCTGATATGAACACACAAGTAGCCACAGCGTCTGAAGAACAATCTGGCGTAACACAAGATATTTCACAAAATGTTTCTCTGACCTTTGATATTGTTCATCAAAATGTTTCAGGAATTGAGCAGAGCAAACAGGCAAGTGAAGAACTCTCTTCATTAGCTGTTAAGCAAAAAGACTTGCTGAGTTTTTTCAAAATCTAACGTTATAGTAAAATAGATAAATAAGCTTCTAACGCCACTATTTGTTTGTTTTTCTTCTCAAATAAACAAACAAAAAGAGCAGCCAAATAGCTGCTCTTTTTCTTTTGAATTTTACTTTCTAGTTTTTTAAAGCAATTCTGAGACTACATCAGCTAACTGATGAAAGGTTTCAAGACGTGACGAACTTGGTCGCCATACAAGGCCTATATCGCGATAAGCTTGTTGACCGGGAGGGTCAATCACCACTAAATTCTGATTTTGCAACAAACCATGATCGATCGCCATTTGTGGAATAAAGGTGGTTCCTAAACCATTTGCCACCATTTGTACCAACGTATGTAGGCTTGTGGCGGTGAACGGGTTTATCTTCTCTTTGTCGGTTAGCTTACAAGCTGATACCGCGTGCTCGGTTAAGCAGTGCTCGTTCTCCAACAAGAATACAGATTCGTCTGGCAGGTCATCATATTTAATCGGAACACGAATACCATCGGCTTGATTGCGGCTGATTACCATTCTGAAAGGGTCTTGCCCAACAACTTTGCTCTCCATGTTGTCGATATCGACAGGCAAAGCCAGAATCAGTACATCCAACTCACCATGACGCAACGCAGCCAATAGGTTAGTTGTCGTGTCTTCCCGTAACAACAAGTTCAACTGTGGAAAACGTTGGTTCGCTTCTTGTACCAAATCGCACAATAGAAATGGAGCAATAGTAGGAATACACCCTACTCGCAACTGCCCTTGCATCGCGTCTCCATTACATAGATTTCCGAGCTCAACCAAGTCTTGCCCTTTCGCCAGTAACTCTCGACCATGCTTAACCACCAGCTCACCCGCTTGAGTGAAAACCAATGGGCTCTTTTTATCTTTCTTCTCATAGAGAGGACAACCAATGAGTTCTTCCACGTTTTGAATGCCTTTACTTAGTGTCGATTGACTCACGAAGCAGCGATCCGCAGCGTCGCTAAAGTGGCGAGTTTCGTGAAGAGTAACAAGATAGTGAAGTTGCTTAAGACTTGGCCATTTATTCATGAAATTACTTTGTAATATGAGTAGGATAACTTAAGTGAAGGTCATTTGACCTAAGGAACGGACAAAGAATAAGCTTATCGCTTTTTTCGATTAACTTAATCTATTTAATTCGCTTTTTTCTATAGTACCGATTGTACTATAGTTTGTCCCGTAGAAACGGAGCCCAAACAAAGATGTGTTGGGCCAACTAATTTTTTAGGAGATTCCAAATGGTACTAGTAGGTCGTCAAGCCCCTGACTTTACTGCAGCAGCTGTTCTAGGTAACGGTGAGATCGTTGATAACTTCAACTTCGCAGAATTCACTAAAGGTAAGAAAGCGGTAGTTTTCTTCTACCCACTAGACTTCACTTTCGTTTGTCCTTCAGAGCTAATCGCTTTCGACAACCGTCTAGAAGATTTCCAAGCTAAAGGCGTTGAAGTAATCGGTGTTTCTATCGATTCTCAATTCTCTCACAACGCATGGCGTAACACTGCTATCGCTGATGGCGGTATCGGTCAAGTTAAATACCCTCTAATTGCTGACGTTAAGCACGAAATCTGCAAAGCATACGATGTTGAGCACCCAGAAGCAGGCGTTGCTTTCCGTGGTTCTTTCCTAATCGACGCAGACGGCCTTGTACGTCACCAAGTAGTTAACGATCTTCCACTAGGTCGTAACATCGACGAAATGCTACGCATGGTAGACGCACTAAACTTCCACGAGAAGAACGGTGAAGTCTGTCCTGCACAATGGGAAGAAGGTAAATCAGGTATGGACGCATCTCCACAAGGTGTTGCTGCATTCCTATCTGAGCACGCTGACGACCTAAGCAAGTAATTACCTCTTAAGCCCGAACTCAACGCGGGTTAATGGTTGGAAGACTCTCTATAAAGAGAAATAAAGCATAAGCTAATAGCGCAAAGCGCACCGCCAATCAGTTAAGAAGTAAAGTCCTATTAAAAGCCCGAAGTTAACGCTTCGGGCTTTTTTCATCTCTCTCCGACGACAATTACCTACCTAAACCGCCTCTGCAACATTTAATAGAGGCAGTTACAAGAACAAACTTTACCTCTATTTTCCTCTGCTACCACCTATTCATATCCGTATCTAGGTTGTTATGATTTCGTCCGTATCTTTTTGAACGGATAAATACGATGAACACCGAAATTGAAGTCTGTATCGATAACTTAGAATCTCTATATAACGCACTATCTGGTGGCGCGAATCGAATTGAGCTTTGCTCTTCATTAGCACTTGGCGGGTTAACTCCAAGCTTCGGAATGATGAAGCAAGCGGCAAAAATTTCGTCCGTACCAGTTTATGCCATGATACGACCGAGACAAGGTGACTTCATATTCGATTATGACGATATACTCTGTATGCTGGAAGATATTGAAGCTTGTGCGAGAGCAGGGGTGAATGGCGTCGTTCTGGGTGTACTAACACCTGATGGTGAGATTGATATGTCTGCAATGCAAATTCTCTCAAGCAAGGCTCACCAACTCAAACTAGCAATCACCTTCCACCGTGCAATCGACCAACTTCAGGATTATAAAGTAGCGTTAGAGCAGATTATTGAGCTCGGATGTGAAAGAATCCTGACGTCAGGGCTTGCTATTAATGCAGAGCAAGGCATCAATGTGCTCGCAGATATGGTCAAACAAGCCGATGGCAGAATCGATATAATGGCTGGTGCTGGCGTCAACGCAACGAATGCCAAAATGATTCAAAGCACCACCCAAGTACCTGCACTTCACCTTTCAGGTAAATCGACAAGACCCAGCCTAATGGAAAGCAATTCAAGCGCTCAAATGGGCAGTAATGATGTTGATGATTATCAGATACCAGTAACTGATACGAATAAGATATCCAATGTGAGAGCTGCCCTCACCGCTTAGGGTAGTCGTCACTAACACAAATCCAGAGAAACCACGCTGACGAATCTAGCGGACTGGCGTATATTAGAGTGAATAGCACAGAAAATTTTCATGGACAGATATGGCTAAAGACTTATTCAGCTCTCTTGATTTAAACCTGTTACGAACATTTCTGATTGTTTATCAAGAGAAAAATACCAGAAAGGCTGCGGAGCGTTTATTCGTTTCTCAGCCAGCGGTTAGCCAAGCCCTACAAAAGCTAAGACACCACTTCAACGATGACCTTTTCGTAAAGGTTCATGGAGGCTTACAACCTACGGCATTTTCAGAGCAGCTCACTAATCAAATCAAGCCGTTCATGGACGGTCTATCTATCGCGATTAATACATCAAACACTTTTGATCCGAAAGAGATCGATTACACGTTGAAAATAGCCCTATCTCCAGTGGTGCTTTCTTGTCTGTCTGGCTCACTTTTTAAAGATATAAGAGCGCAAGCACCAAACGCTAAACTAAAGCTTGTTCCATGGTCAAACTCGTCTGTCTCAGATATACAAAAAGACGAGGTTTTGATGGGAGTAAGCTACTTAGGGGAAAAGACAAGTAAAGAAGTCTATACAAGGCAGCTCATTGAATTAACAGGACGTATATTTGTTAGGAAAGCTCACCCTTTAAAGCAAGACACCGTGACTCCAAATGACATGGTAGGTTACGAAATCGCATCTTTAGTAACGCCAGGTTGGAATGACAATTTTAGCTTAGCGTCTCAGATTCTAACCGACCTTTCCATCGAGCATCGTATCGGTTTTCGCAGCGAATTGGTCATGGCTATAATCGATGTCATTCAACATACTGATATGTACATGCCCCATTCCAACCTTTTCCCAGTAGAAAACTATCCGACATTACGCGGGATAGATGTCTCAGTCGACGGAAAAACGCTGAAGACTCCGGTCTATAGTTATATACACATTAAAAATCGAAACTCACCTTTAACAAATTGGCTTTCAAAACTCATAGAGCAAGTTTTATCAGAACAAGTACAAAAGTAAGTTCGATTAAAAGTTATATATTGTATTTTACTCTTCCGGACGCCAGCTCAGTGCGCTAGCGATGGTACCGATAACTAATGTGTCTTTTTCCTCTTCATTAAGTTCAGGTAACACCTGTAGCGTTATCATTCCATTTGTCTGAGCTGCCGCTATTTCTTTAGAAGCTTTTTTAAAGCTATACCCTAGTGGTTTTTCTACCGACATTAAAAGGTCTTTACTTGAATGGACAGTTTCTACGTCATATTTATTCGCCCCAACTCGGATGTAGCCAGCTTCTTTCTTTTCTAAGCTAACACTGATCATCCCAGATTGAGGCTCTAAAACGAACTCTCCTATATTCTCATTGCTTTGAGATACAGAACAGCGGTAAGGTTTATTGCCACCAAAATCAACACCCATGTAGTTAACTGAAGTGCCACCGCCAGAACAGACTAAGTTCCACACTTGGCCATTATCGACTCTAGTGATTTCAGCAGCCAGCTCACCCTCTTTGAATGAAACAGTCTCAAACCATGTTGAACCTGATGAATTTCGGCTGTATTTACCTTGGTACATGCCTGCAATATCAAACGTCCCTTCTTGTCCTAATCCCCAAAAATCACCATCGGTTTTAACCATGAGCTCTGGCTGCTGATTAACCGCATCTGATTTGTCCATGATGGCAGCGCTGCCGCACGCAGTTAACGCGAAAAGAGGAGTCACAACGAAAAGAAACTTCTTCATACTGATATCTACCTAAAAATAAATGTAAGGGAAAAATTCAGTAGAAGAGTAAATTAAAGATAAGTAAGAATATAGCGATCATCAATGAGCTATATCGATACTATCGTTATTTTTCTCATGAGCCTTAAACAAATACATTACAGAACATCAGCTTATGTTTAGGCACTTCTATCACACTCGTTTTGTAAGGCTACGTAAGTTCCAAAGATCACGTGTAATGATCACCGCTGCTGATAAGCCAGAATTATTACAGAGATAACCAATGCGAATTAGCCTGCTCTTTCAAAGCCCATATAATGATCACCGTTAGCCAGTGATTTCACTGGGTTCACGCATGGATCGACCTAATGCTAAGGAGAGCGCAAAATTACCTCGGTGGTACCATGAAATTTAAAACACTTCTTTTAGCTTCAGCTTTATTCTCAACCTCTGCACTTTCAAATGGTCTTCACTTATCTCCTGAACTAAAGATTGGTTCTTATCATGGCTTTGGAATGCAAGCAGGTATTACTGATGTGGCGAATCTAGGTGCGGTTTATCTGAGCTATTCTCACCTTTGGTATGACAGCGACCGATACGATGAAAATGTCGATGCGTACCGCGTTGGTATTCAAAATATGTTTGGAAGAAACCAGAACCACGGCTTTCAGGCGGAGATTGGCGTAGCGAGTTATGACGGGGCAAAAACGCGTAACGGCGAAATTGAAGAGAAGACAGCACATGGATTAAGTCTTGGTGGAGCCTATGTTTACCAAGCAACACCAGTGCTAGGGCTACGAGCTGGTGTTGATATGAATATTTTTGATCACAATAAGACCTTCGTGCCTTACGACACAACAATCAACCTTAACCTTGGTGCAATTATTCGATTCTAAAGTTAATACCTACTTCAGTGCGTCATCTAGGCTTTGATCACCAAGGTGGCGTACATCTTTACCCTTCACAAAGTAAATAATGTATTCACAGATATTTTGGCAACGATCTCCCACTCGCTCAATCGCACGAGCTGACCACATCACTTGCAGGATATTGGGGATGTTCTTAGGATCCTCCATCATGTACGTCATCAACTGACGAATCACAGCTTCATATTCCGCATCCAGCTTATCATCAAGTTTGTGAACTTCTGCCGCAGCATCGACATCCATACGAGCAAACGCATCTAATACTTGGTGAAGCATGGTGATTGCCTGACGACAAAGAGGCTCTAATGAGACATGAAATTTTTGCTCTTTGGTCGAAGGGATCTCGATTGCGCCTTGAGCAATTTTAGAGGCAACATCGCCAATACGTTCTAAGTCGGTAATGGTTTTGATGATCGCCATAATCAAACGCAGATCTTTTGCGGTCGGCTGACGCTTCGCAATAATACGAGTACACGCCTCATCAATCGACACTTCCATCGCATTCACTTTATGGTCATCACGAATCACTTTTTTGGCCAATTCAACATCATCTTTATGAAGCGCTTGCATCGCAAATGACAACTGCTGCTCTACCAATCCACCCATAGTTAATACGTGTGTACGGATAGATTCTAATTCGACATTAAACTGTCCTGAGATGTGGCGACCAAAATGCATGTCAGCTCCTTAAAAGAAATGAATAAAGTCATTTATTTTAGAGTGACTTAGCTCTAGATGGCGCGAACTTAAACGTTAGCCGTACCTACCTGTAATGTAGTCTTCCGTTTGATTTTTCAATGGCGAAGTAAATATAGAATCAGTATCTGAGTACTCGATCAACTTACCCATATGGATAAAAGCGGTGTGGTCACTCACGCGAGCTGCCTGCTGCATGTTATGAGTAACAATAACAACGGTGTATTGGGTTTTAAGTTCGTTGATCAACTCTTCAATCGTCAATGTCGAAATCGGGTCGAGTGCCGATGTTGGCTCATCCAATAACAGCACTTCAGGTTCGATGGCAACCGCACGAGCGATGACTAAACGCTGCTGTTGACCACCCGATAACCCAAAGGCGTTCTCATGCAAACGATCTTTGACTTCATCCCACAACGCCGCGGCGCGCAGAGAGCGCTCAACTGCATCATCAAGATCTCGGCTGTTGCTCACGCCTTGCAGCCTCAATCCATAAACCACATTCTCATAGATAGATTTAGGAAAAGGGTTCGGACGTTGAAACACCATGCCGACTCGGCGTCGTAAGGTCGCGACATCCACCTTAGGGTGATAGACGTTCTTGCCATGAAGCTTCACTTTTCCGGAAACCTTACAACCTTCAACAAGATCGTTCATGCGATTAATGCAGCGCAGTAGAGTCGACTTACCACACCCTGATGGGCCAATAAACGCGGTCACCTGTCCCTTTGGGATTTGCATTGAAATATCATCAAGTGCTTGGCTCTCTTTATAATAAAGATTCAGCCCTTCAATCGAGATAGCAATTTGCTCATCCTTCAAATTGTGAACATCAAGTGGTGCTTGGTAACCCAAGGCTTCATTAATCGAGAACATCTAATCTTGTCCTAAGGTTCGGTATTTTTCACGCAAGTTATTACGGATATTGATGGCCGTTAAATTCAATCCAACAATCACAGTAACCAGTAAAAATGAAGTCGCATACACTAAAGGTCGTGCCGCTTCGATATTAGAGGTTTGAAACCCAACATCATAGATATGAAAACCTAAATGCATGAACTTTCTGTCTAAATGCAGGTATGGGAACTGACCATCCACAGGCAAGCTTGATGCGAGTTTCACCACACCCACCAGCATTAATGGGGCAACCTCCCCCGCAGCTCTCGCGATTGCCAAAATCAAACCGGTGATAATCGCAGGGCTTGCCATCGGTAAAACAATGCGCCAAAGCGTCTCGAATTGAGTAGCACCAAGCGCTAATGAACCGTGCCTCACGGAGCTAGGGATGCGCGTTAAGCCCTCTTCCGTTGTTACAATAACAACGGGTAATGTTAATACCGCTAAGGTCAGTGCGGACCATAATAGGCCCGGCGTACCAAATGTCGGAGCGGGTAACCGTTCTGCGTAAAACAAAGAATCGATTGAGCCACCGATGGTATACACAAAGAATCCTAAGCCGAATACACCATACACAATCGACGGTACACCCGCTAAGTTAATTACGGCAATACGAATCAAACGTGTTAATGCGTTGTTTTTTGCGTATTCATGAAGATATATCGCAGCAACCACACCAAGAGGCATCACTACAATCGACATAAGAATAACCAACAGTACCGTGCCAAAAATCGCAGGAAACACACCGCCTTCAGAGTTTGAGTCTCGTGGGTTCTCCGACAAGAACTTCCAAACTTGTTTGCCCCAATGCCCAACCTTTTCAAGATAAGACATATTATTCGGGTACCAATAATCCAAAATATGACTGAGCGAAATTTCAACCTGCTCTCCTGTCATATCTTCTACCAACAAGCTTTCGACATTGAGCTGTGTTCTAAGATGCTCAAGCTTTACTTCGGCTTCAGCCAACTGACGATTTAATTCCAATTTAGTTTGAGTATAGGTTTTAAGGTATTCATCGCTCACTGACTCATTGAGTTCAAGCTTACGTTTTTCTAAACGCAAATTTTCCAATTGCCAGCTGATATTGCGGATTTCTTGGTTCACAACACGCGACGTCTCTTTACGTAACGTATCAGCGAACGCCAAGCCTTGCTCGAGCTTTTGGTCTATGTTCGAATCAAAGGTGCCGGAAGTGGTTTTAAAACCCACAGGTTTACCAAAGAAATAACCACCTCGACTTCGTTCAATCACAACCCAATCAAGCGGCGTTGTTGGTTCACGTAAATTGACATCCAAAATGGAGACAAAGTCCGCTGGATAAATTTCCCTATTGGCAACTTTGATACTTAAGCGCTGAATGAGCCCAGTCGACAGGTTTTGAGTCGACAAGAGGTCGTGTACTTGTGGGACTTGCTCTATCGGAATGTATTTTCGTTCATATAACTGACCAATCAATACATCTTGCTTTACTACCGTTTCGTCGAGGCCGACAACTAACGATGCATCTTTAGAATCCACTTGCCATTGGTACAAAGGAGCAGGCCAAAAATAAGTCAAGCCCTTCCAGCCAATCAACAGCATTAGGCCAAGAACCGAAAGCATACTGATGCTCACCGCCCCACCCGTAAGCCAAATCCACGGAGAGCCTGATTTAATCCAAGATAATAATGACTTCAGTTTATTCATCATGATCGACCTTGCTCTGACGTGCTGAACCCAAGGAAGAGCCAAGTTCGTGAGATACACTAGTCAAACAGCTAAAAGCCATTGAGACACATTGAGGTAGAGCTTTAAAACTACAGCGCACGATATTTATCTCTCAGTCTTTGTCTAACCCACTCTGCGACAGAGTTCACCGCGAACGTAAAAATAAACAGTAAGAGTGCTGCTAAGAACAACAATCGGAAGTGAGAACCACCCACCTCGGACTCTGGTAACTCGACAGCAATCGTTGCCGATAATGTCCTCATCCCTTCCAAAATATTCCAGTCAAGAATTGGGGTGTTACCTGTCGCCATCAAGACAATCATAGTCTCGCCAACCGCTCGTCCTAGCCCCATCATGATTGCAGAAAAGATACCTGGGCTAGCCGTCAATAACACCACATAAATAAGGGTCTGCCACGCCGTCGCTCCCAAAGCCAGTGAGCCATCGGATAAATGTTTTGGCACAGAGAAAATAGCGTCTTCTGCAATCGTGAAAATTGTCGGGATGACAGCAAAGCCCATAGCGAAGCCAACCACCAGCGCATTACGTTGGTCAAAGTCGATGCCATAGTTAGCCAAGAAGGTACGAATATCACCACCAAACAACAAGGCTTCCATACCATTTTCACCAGCAAAGACTGCCATCACAGTAATCACCAATACCGGGATCAATATCAGAGCATGCCAACCATTAGTAAAACGGCTCGTCACCATTTTTGGCAAACAGAACCAAACAAGCCCAGTCAGTAGCGTGCTCAGTGGTAATAGCACCATTAACGAGAAGACGGCCGTTAAATGCGTTTCAACAATGGGTGCAAACCAAAGCCCGGCTAAGAATCCAATAATAACGGTCGGAAGAGCTTCCATCAGCTCAATCGAAGGCTTAACCACTCTTCGCATTCGTGGAGACATGAAGTATGCGGTGTAAATGGCTCCGAGCACAGCAACCAGCACGGCAAACATCATTGCAAACAGAGCGGCCTTAATGGTACCGAACGTGATAGGGACTAAACTAAATTTTTCTTCAAAGTCATCGTTCGCCGACGTTGATTGCCAAACGTATTGTGGCTCAGGGTAGCTTTCGTACCAGACTTTTTGCCACAGCGATGAGAATGATATTTGCGGATATTCATTGTCGACTTTAGCCACACTGATGGTGCCATCAATCAGCGTCGCCAAATGCAGTTCATTGGCAGACATAGCCGCTAATTGTGGTGACTTATCAAATGCGCGCTCAAACAGCGACAACTTTTCACTGGTCGTATAGTGGCTTTGTAATGTGCCATTCTTATAGAAGCTATAAAAACCCTTTCTATAAGTATCTGGCAGAATAAATTGAACCTCTTCGGCGAGTTGGAAGTCGCGAATATGGGTCAGGCTACGCTTTTCATCGTTGAGTACATCGAACCACTGAGAAACCTGTCCGTCCTCATGCGTAACCAACAGTGAATAAGCTCCAGACAGTAAATCGATACTTTTCACCGAGTGCTTCGCATCATTCAAGCTAAGATCAATTACTTCACGAACATTGAAGCCGCTATCTGATAACTTCAATACCACTAAATCCGATTGTGCTCGAAGATATAAAGTTTGGCCATCAGGCGTGACTAACAACTGTTGCTGTAAACCCAACTTATCCGACAGCCATTGACTCTTCTGAAAAACATACTGACCAGTAAGATCACTCTGATACCACTTCACCAAAACTCGTTGGTCGCTTAGCTGAGCGGCAACCGTGATACCACGTCCATTCTTAGAGAATGCGAATTTTTCGATTGTTGCTCCGTTTGATGATTCATCATTTAAAAATGGTTCAGGGAGATCAATTTGCTCAATTTTAGGATCGGCTTCACTGCCCTTTTGCAGCACAGGGGCACTATACTCAGGATAGAAAAAAGTAAGGTTGCTTGCACTATCGGCAAAGGCAAACCAGTTTTCTGATGGGGTATTTCGAGAGAAGGCAACAGGATTGGCTAAAACATTTCGCTCAAAGTAAGAGTGTGTATTTTGAGACTCTAAATCCCAAAACTGCACCAAGCCAGATTTTTCGATAGTAAATGCATGCTGACCGTATTCATCAACAGATAAGGCGATAGGCTTTTCTACAACAACGGTCTTTACGGCTTGGTCTGTCTCTAAACCAGTATCAGAAAACACCGGTAAAATGACCATCGCCAAGTAAACAAAGATCAATACCAGAGCAGCTAGAACACTGATGGCACCGCATGTCACTGAAAAACGGACGAGACGATCTTTCAACCATCTTTTTTTGTCACGATCTTTCAATGAAAATTGGGCTGAAGCCATCTGTTTATCTACCTTTTTTTAGCTACTGACATAATATGTACGTTAGATGACAATTATATTACAAGTTACGTTAAACAACTGAAACTAATAACAAGTTTGTTGACCATATTTCTTAAAGTAAGATCATAGATTTTGTGAATTTTGTCATTCTAAATTAAAGTAATCAGCTCTATAGCCAGCACTCAAGGATTATCATCTCGATGGAAAAAGACTATGTCACAAAAGAACTTAGCTGGTTATCCTTCAACGAAAGAGTGCTCCAAGAAGCAGCCGACAAGTCAGTGCCCTTAATCGAAAGAGTTCGTTTTTTAGGTATTTACTCAAAAAACCTCGATGAGTTTTACAAAGTCCGATTTGCTGACGTGAAACGAAAGATCTTACTTCAAGATCCTCAATTACCTACCAACTCGCAGAAAACCTTACTCACTCAAATGCAGAGCAAAGCAAGTAAGCTCGATGCTCGATTCCATGAGTTGTATAACGACTTATTGTTGGAACTGGCGCGCAATCGTATTTTTTTGGTCAACGAACAACAAATCAGCGAAGAGCAAAGTGAGTGGATCAAAAAGTATTTTAAGAAAAAAGTGCTTCCACATTTAACTCCGTTTCTCTTGAACGAAGATAGCCAGTTACTCAATATTATCAAAGATGAACAAAGCTACTTGGCGATCGACATTGAGCAAGAGACTTCTTCTCAATATGTGTTACTCGAAATCCCATCTGAAGCTCTCCCTCGATTTGTTAAGTTACCAGACACTTCGGGTTCACAGCGTACGACTTTGATCTTACTAGATAATATAGTTCGATTTTGTTTAGATGACTTGCTTAAAGGATTCTTTGAGTATGACTCCGTGCGTTGTTTTGCTATAAAAATGACGCGTGATGCCGATTATGATCTTCAAGAGAACAATGAAAGTAACCTATTAGAATCGATGTCTTTAGGTTTAGAACAGCGCTTAACGGCACTACCGATACGCCTTATCTATGAGTCAGAAATGCCAGCTGAAATGCTCAACTTCTTACAAGTCAGACTTAAGCTGTCTGACTATGACAGTGTCATTGCGGGTGGACGCTATCATAACTTCAAACATTTCTCTGAGTTCCCAAGCCTTAATCGACGTGATTTAGTTAATCGTCCACTACCCGCGATTAAGTGCGCGCATTTCAGTCACTACCCAAACTATTTCGAAGCGATCAAAGCTCGTGACATCTTGTTGCATTACCCTTATCACACCTTTAATCACATTACTGAACTCGTGAGGCAGGCTTCCTTTGACCCGAAGGTAACTTCCATAAAAATAAACGTTTACCGTGTTGCAGAAGGTTCAAAGCTCCTTAGCTCGATCATCGATGCGGCGCACAATGGTAAGAAAGTAACTGTCGTCGTTGAGCTTCAAGCTCGCTTTGATGAGCAAGCCAATATTCAATGGACCAAGAAACTTCAAGAAGCCGGTATAAAAGTCATCCATGGCATCCCAAGTTTGAAAATTCACTCTAAGCTTCTGCTCATTAAACGGAAAGAAGGCAAGCATACGGCGCATTACGCTCATATTGGCACCGGTAACTTTCATGAAGTAACAGCGCGCGTGTATACCGATTTTTCTCTGCTCACTGCGAATGAAGATTTGACCCAAGAGGTGAGACAAGTCTTTAAGTATATTGAAAACCCTTATCAAAAATCACAGTTCAAACAACTGATTGTGTCACCAAAGAATACAAGAAAACGCCTGTATCAGTTGATAGATAATGAAATACAAAACGCGATAGAGAGCAAGCCTGCAAGCATCACTCTAAAACTCAACAATTTGGTCGACCGAGAGATCATTGAGAAGCTCTATCAGGCCAGCCAAGCCAATGTAAAAGTGAGAATGGTCATTCGTGGTATGTGCTCTCTCGTACCGGGAGTCTCCAACATCAGTGAGCAGATTGAGATTGTTAGTGTGGTCGATCGTTTTCTCGAACACCCAAGAGTGATGATCTTTGGTAACGCTGGTAATCCAAAAGTCTATATCTCCTCTGCCGACTGGATGACACGAAACTTCGATCACCGCATCGAAGTCGCCACTCCAATTTTAGATCCAAAGATCAAGCAAACCATTATCGATATCACCGAGTTTCATTTCGATGACAGCAACAAAGCTCGAGTGCTAGACCAATCGATGAGCAATCCTTACATACAAGCTCCAACAAACCCACTCGATTACCCGACTTCACAACTCTCCACTTACCACTATATTAAACGTATGGAGAAACTTGCTCGCAAGAAGTACAAACAAGAGAAGAAATCATGCCGCTAATTGATAACAAACATTCTCGATGTATTGCCGCTATCGACTTGGGTTCGAACAGTTTTCATATGGTGGTTGCCCGAGTATTCGAACAACACCTGCAATTAGTCAGCAGACACAAACAGAAAGTGAGATTAGGTGATGGGTTGGATGAGTTTAACTTCTTATCCGAAAGTGCTATCGAGCGAGGCTTGGAGTGCCTCAAAGTGTTCGCAGAACGACTAGCGGATTTTGAACTTGATGATGTAAGAGTTGTTGCGACTCATACCCTAAGAAAAGCCAAAAACGCTCAAGACTTCTTAGAGCAAGCCAAACCACTGTTTCCTTTTCCAATAGAGATCATTTCAGGTCAAGAAGAAGCTCGAATAATCTATAACGGTGTAGAACACACTCAAACCGCTTCTGAATCTAAATTGGTTATTGATATCGGTGGAGGGAGTACGGAGCTCGTCTCTGGGCAAGGCTTTACTCCCCTAATTATGCGCAGTTTACCTATGGGATGCGTCAGCTTCACTCAACGTTTCTTTGCTGACGGAGAGCTAACCTCACAACACTTCTCAGATGCCTATACCGCAGCTACTCGCCTATTGATGCCATTGATTAAAGAATACACAAAGGCCCCTTGGGAAATCGCCTTTGGCTCATCAGGGACGGCTAAATCAATAAAAGAGGTACTCATTGGCTTAGGGTTTACCGATGGTCTCATTACGCCACAACGTCTGTCCTATTTGAAAAATCACTTATGTGAGTTTTCATCATCCAAAACCTTAGACCTTTCAGGTTTAAGTGATGAGAGAAAGCCGGTGTTTGCTGCTGGCGTCATCATTCTTTCAGCAGCCATGGATACGCTAGGAACAAAGGAGTTACATTTTTCTGATGGCGCCCTGAGAGAAGGCGTTCTTTATGACATGGAGGATAGATTTAAAGATATTGATGTTCGAACAAGAACCGCCGATACGCTCGTCTCTCGATACCATGTTGACGTAGCTCATGGCCAGAAAGTCAAAGAACTCGCCCTTGCATTACTGAAACAAGTGCAGCCTCAAGTAACGACTATGGTCACTAATGAACTGTATGATCTAGTTGGTTGGGCTGCACTACTTCATGAGGTAGGACAAAGCATCGCATTCCAAGGCTATCACCGCCATTCGGCTTATCTGCTTAAGCACACGACAATGCCCGGTTTCAATACTGAGCAACAACGTCTTATCTCGACATTGGTTCGCCACCAAAGAAAAGCGATTAAGCGGCAAGACTTGCCGGAACTGTCTCTATTTTCTCCACAACAAATAACGCTACTAATTCGCATATTAAGACTCGCTATCTTACTCAATCGTCAGAGAAATCAAGCACTAGTCCCAGACACGACTCTAACGATTGAACAAGAGGATAACTGGGGATTGAAAGGATCTAACAGCGATTGGTTGGCCCAAAACCAACTGCTTGAATATGAACTCAAAGAAGAACAACAACGTTGGCAAAATGCTGGATGGTCGTTAAAGATAGAATAACGAACAGTCAAAATAAAAACAGCCTGCGACTTAGCAAGCTGTTCATACGTTTGTTTTCTAAGTTTGTGTTAGCCTCAATCAGAGCCCGACTTTTGCCAACTCTTGCTCTGCGAACTCAGGCGGTATCGCTAAATAGCCATCTTTCTCTACCAGTTCTTGCCCTTGCTTCGAGAATACAAAAGTGAGGAACTCTCTCTCTACAGGAGAAAGCGGTTTATCTGGGTGTTTATTCACATATACATAGAGAAAGCGCGATAGAGGGTAATCTCCGCTTAAAATATTCGCTCGAGTAGGCTCTACGTAATCAGAACCATGCTCAGCAATAGGAATTAACTTAACACCAGCCACTCGATAACCAATACCTGAGTACCCTATCCCGCTGATTGATGAAGCGACCGACTGTACAACCGACGCAGATCCTGGCTGTTCATTGACTCGGTTCTTGAAGTCGCCACTACATAATGCGTTTTGTTTGAAGTAGCCGTAGGTTCCCGAAACGGAATTACGACCGAACAGTTGGAATCTATGTTTTGCCCACGGCTGGCTGATACCTAAATCTTGCCAATTGTTTAGCGGCTTAGTCGCGCCACAGCGCAATGTCTCTGAAAATATGCTGTCAATTTCGCGAAAATTAAGTCCCTCGATAGAGTTATCACGATGCACAAAAAGACCAATCGCATCGATAGCAACTCGAAGCGCCGTCGGCTTATAGCCATGCTCCCTTTCGAACGCTTCCACTTCTCGTAGGCGCATTGGACGACTCATAGGCCCAAGGTGAGCAGTACCTTCCGTTAATGCAGGAGGTGCAGTGGATGAACCAGAAGCCTGAACTTGAGCATTCACGTTCGGGTAGTAAGACTTAAACTCTTCAACCCATAACGTTGTCATTCCCGCTAAGGTATCGGAACCGACAGACAACAAGCTGCCAGAAATACCCGGAACCTTAGAATAATCAGGAAGAGAATCGACACTTTGCTCGGCATGAACAGGGGTAACCAAAGCTAATGCTAATAATGAACTGATGGGGAAACGCATCCGGCGTATTAAGGAACTCATGACACTGTCAATCGGCTAGGTAGCGTGAAATGGAATCGGCTACCAACACCCACTTCACTTTTAATTTCTAAATGTGAATCATGGTGACTAAGCGCATGTTTAACAATCGCTAACCCTAAGCCACTGCCCCCAGTATCGCGTGAGCGTGCTTTATCAACACGATAGAAACGCTCCGTAAGTCGATGCAAGTGTTGTGGTTCGATACCGTCTCCAGTGTCTGACACATCCAAACACGCGCCTTGACTGGTTTGGTACCAACGAACCTTTACGGTCGCACCAGGCGGCGTGTATTTCACTGCATTGTAAACCAGATTCGATATTGCACTTCTCAGCTGATCTTCATCCGCTAATACGCGTAAACTCTTATCGATATCAAATTCCAGCTTGTGTTCTCGCTCTCCACTGAGACTAGCGGCTTCTTTTTCAAGAACTTCCAACATCGCCGGAACATTCACCACTTCATCCAATTCATGCATTGGCGCCGCTTCTATCTTAGAAAGAGTAAGAAGCTGATTGACCAAACTGTTCATACGATTTAACTGCTCAGTCATCACACCATGAGCCTTAGGCCACATAGGTCCAACGACCATGTCTGGATCTTCCGTCATTTCAAGATAGCCCTGAAGTACGGTCATTGGAGTGCGTAGCTCGTGAGAAACGTTAGCGAAAAAGTTACGACGCATGCCTTCTAGCTGTTTTAGCTGAGTAACATCACGTACTACCATCAAATGCTCACCTTCAGTATAAGGTACGATACGCAGCTCAAGCATACGCTCCACGTTAAGTGGCGAAGGCATCTCTAACGGCTCTGAGAAATCTTGTTTGTTAAGGTACTTGATGAAGTCCGGCGTGCGGATCAAGTTAGAGATCGGTTGACCTGAATCGTCTGGCCAGCGAAAACCCAGTAAATACTGAGCAAGCTTGTTACACCAAACAATATTGCCTTCACCGCGAAACACCACAACGGCATCGGGAAGGGATTCAGCACCGTTTCGGAAACGGCGGATAAGGTTGGTCAATTCTTTGCGTTTGCGACGCTGCCTCTGCTGCATACGATAGATACCGTTAAACAGAGACTCCCAGTTTCCAGAACCTGAAGGGGGTGTTAACCGCTTTTCATCCCACAACCAAGCAGACAAACGCATTTGATAGTGTAGATGCCATGCTAACTGTAATACTGTTGCAGCCAGCAATAACCAAGGTAAATAACCGAATATCCATCCGACTATAATCCAAGGTGCGTAAAAAAAAGCCAGCTCCCAAGCCAGCTTTTTCCAGGTTAACTTCTCAACCATTCAGGACTCCATAAACTGGGCAGTGAAGCCACGTTAAGCCTTTGTAGAAAAACGGTAGCCTGCGCCGCGAACCGTTTGAATTAATTTGTCATGACCAGCAGATTCAAGTGCTTTGCGTAAACGTCGAATATGAACATCAACCGTACGATCTTCAACGTAAACGTTGGTACCCCAAACGTTATTGAGCAGTTGCTCTCGACTGTATACTCGCTCTTGGTGAGTCATAAAAAAATGCAGCATTTTGAATTCGGTTGGGCCCATATCAACTGGACCTTCACTTGCGGTAACGCGGTGAGATACAGGGTCTAGCTTAAGGCCTTGTACATCAATCACATCTTCTAGTGCAGTAGGCGTTACACGGCGGATAACCGCTTTCAGGCGAGCAACGAGCTCTTTTGGTGAAAATGGCTTGGTGATGTAATCATCAGCGCCCACTTCTAAACCACGCACCTTATCTTCTTCTTCGCCACGAGCCGTCAGCATCACCACTGGGATGTTGCGAGTTAACTCTTCACGCTTCATGTGCTTGATAAAGTTTATCCCGCTACCACCAGGTAGCATCCAATCTAGTAATACTAGATCTGGGAAAGGTTCACATAGCTTGTTTACCGCTGTATCGTAATCTTCAGCCTCTACTGCTTGGTAGCCTTTTTGTTCAAGTACAAAACACAGCATCTCACGAATAGGTGCTTCATCTTCAACGACCAGAATCCTTCTCGACATAATTGAATAGCCTTAGTATTTAATCAACGCATTGCATTATCTGGTTTAATTATGACACTTTTGTGACCTTTGAAAACAAATTTTCATATAACTGTCTCAAACATTTCACTTTTAATTTTTATTGCAGGTATAAGACAAATGGATCGAAATCTCCTATGATGAGCGTCTTCAGATAAAGGTATGAGAAATATTTATGTGGTTTAAGAATTGCCTCGTCTATCGCTTTAATCGTGATATAGACTTCAACGCAGATCAGCTAGAGAAACAACTTGAAGAGTTCCGTTTTACCCCTTGTGGCAGCCAAGACAAACAGAAGTTTGGTTGGGTAAACGCGATGGGTAGACACGGCGATATGATGACGCACGTATCAGAAAACCGCATTCTCATCTGTGCAAAGAAAGAAGAGAAAATGCTTCCAGCTTCAGTGATCAAAGATTCATTGAATGCAAAAGTAGAAACGCTTGAGGCAGAGTCTGGTACTCCTTTGAAAAAGAAAGAGAAAGACAGCCTAAAAGAAGACATCATCATCGATCTTCTTCCTCGTGCTTTCAGCCGCAGTAACTTCACTTACGCGCTGATCATGCCGAAAGAAGGCTTTATTGTTGTTGATGCTAGCAGCTACAAAAAAGCAGAAGACGTACTAGCATTACTACGTAAAACAATGGGTAGCTTGCCAGTAGTGCCAGCTATTCCAGAGCAAGCGATTGAAACAACGTTAACGGAATGGGTTAAGTCAGGTGATACGCCTAAAGGCATCACCATGCTTGATGAAGCTGAGCTTAAATCAATCCAAGAAGACGGCGGTATTATTCGAGTTAAGAAACAAGAACTAGAAGCTGATGAGATTAAGAACCACATCGAAGCCAATAAAGTTGTGACTAAACTTCTGATCAACTGGCAAGATCGCATTGAGTTCATTCTTGCTGAAGATGGCAGCATCAAGCGTCTAAAATTCAGTGATGAACTAAAAGATGAGAACGACGATATTCCTCGTGAAGATCAAGCTGCACGTTTTGATGCAGACTTCTCTCTACTTTGTGGTGAGTTCAGTGTTTTCCTACCAAACCTATTCGAATCATTAGGCGGGTTAACTCAACCTAACGCTTAATTGTTCCGATTTGAAGCTCAGGCATCGACGATATCTGAGCTTGTTTTCTTCTCCACCCCGCTTATCAACACCTAACAACACTCTTCACAATACCATTGTTATCTTTAGGGCTATCAACCAAACTCATTTTAGCGTAAAATTTGCGCCCCTTTGATATCACTTGGTGGTATCAACCTGACTTGAGATCAGATTAGAGAACGAAGCAATGACTACACAAAAACCATTTGTACCTGAACTATTATCACCGGCAGGAAGCCTTAAAAACATGCGTTACGCATTCGCCTATGGCGCAGATGCAGTATACGCAGGCCAGCCACGTTACAGCCTTCGTGTTCGTAACAACGAGTTCAATCACGAAAACCTACAAATCGGTATCGATGAAGCTCATGCTCAAGGCAAAAAGTTATATGTTGTATGTAACATTCAGCCACACAACTCTAAATTAAAAACATTTATCCGCGACCTTAAGCCAGTTGTTGAGATGGGCCCAGACGCACTTATCATGTCAGATCCAGGTCTTATCATGATGGTACGTGAAGCATTCCCTGAAATGCCAATACACCTTTCAGTTCAAGCAAATGCAGTAAACTGGGCGACCGTTAAGTTCTGGTCAACTCAAGGCGTTGAGCGTGTGATCCTATCTCGTGAGCTATCTCTTGAAGAGATCGAAGAGATTCGCGAACACTGCCCAGAAACAGAGCTAGAAATCTTTGTTCACGGTGCTCTATGCATGGCTTACTCTGGTCGTTGCCTACTTTCTGGCTACATGAACAAACGCGATCCAAACCAAGGTACTTGTACTAACGCTTGTCGTTGGGAATACAAGACCGAAGCTGCGAAAGAAGACGAAAACGGTCAGATCGTTGAAGCTAACCCTACCGGCGTTGCTATTCAAGAAGTAGAAACTCAAGGTATTGAAGTTCAAGACGAGCGCCCTGACAACACATTAGGCCTTGGTAAACCAACTGATGAAGTCGTTTTACTTTCTGAATCACACAAACCTGAAGAGAAAATGGCAGCGTTTGAAGATGAGCATGGTACTTACATCATGAACTCTAAAGACCTTCGCGCAATCCAACACGTTGAGCGCCTAACGAAGATGGGTGTTCATTCATTGAAGATTGAAGGCCGTACCAAGTCTTTCTACTACTGTGCACGTACAGCACAGGTTTACCGTAAAGCTATCGATGATGCTGTTGCAGGTAAGCCATTTGATGAGAGCCTAATGGGTACGCTAGAGAGCCTAGCTCACCGAGGCTACACTGAAGGCTTCCTACGTCGTCACACTCACGATTCATACCAAAACTACGAATACGGTTACTCTATCTCTGATACTCAACAGTTTGTTGGTGAATTCACAGGTAAACGCCGTGGCGACCTAGCTGAAGTAGAAGTGAAAAACAAATTCCTAGTTGGTGACAGCCTAGAAATGATGACACCGAAAGGTAACGTTGTCTTCAAACTAGAAGTGATGGAAAACCGTAAATCTGAAGCGGTAGACGACGCAAAAGGTAACGGTCACTTCGTATTTATTCCTGTGCCAGCAGATCTCGATCTAGAGTATGGCTTGCTAATGCGTAACTTGAGCGAAGGCCAAGATACACGTAACGCATCAGGTAAATAACGGTTACTTGGGAAAGATAAATGGCTCTACTAATAACTGACAAGTGCATAAACTGCGATATGTGTGACCCAGAATGCCCAAATGGTGCAATCACTATGGGGGACAGTATCTTCGAAATCGATCCTGATTTATGTACTGAGTGTAAAGGTCACTATGAGAAGCCAACATGTCAGTCAGTATGTCCGATTACAAAATGTATCATTACTGACCCGAACCATATTGAAACTGACGACGAATTATTAGAAAAGTTTGTCATTATTCAAGGCTTGACCTAAAAGATAAAAGGTTCAACTTAATCATCAAGTTGAACCTTTTTTTTAACCCGACTTTTCAATGGGATATATGTTACAGAACATCTCTTTCTCAAATTGATATTCGAGTCGTTCTCGCCAGTTTATTGATTGAGCTATCGGAACAAGATAGAAGTTTTCTCTACTGGTATCAGTCACAAATGCCATTCCATACTGCATTAATTCATAGTGAACATCATTTACGAAGCTAGGGTCTAAACGTTGTCTGCCTGTTAGCTGATTGATATCAGCTCTTGAAATAGAAATACCCGAGCTTTCAGCGTTGAACCTATGTCTTAACCATTCGGAAAATTCCTTTGCACAAATCATAGTCATAGTCTTATCCTTGAATTATCTATCGACGGGCATCAGACTCTGATTTCGCATACTGCGTATAAGCCGCATCTTTCACCCCAAAAAACACTCAATCCCTGACCAAACCTTGTCAAATTCGTCATCGTCGCCCTTGCTGATATCGTTATTGGTTTTATTGATATCAAACGATGTTCTTAATCTCGTGTTTATAAACTCTAGACAAAAGTGTGATATTTCTCCAGTTTTAGAGTCGAGAAAACCAGTGGGGTTACCACTGTAATTAACCTCGATAGATGCGATTACTTATTGGATATCAAGGCCAAACACTGACTCGGCATCACTTTAACTTTCTTTTTTTTCTTACTTTTAGCTACTTTTTTAGGTGGAGGAACTGGAATGGTCTTTGGAGCCCAACTTGCAAGTTCATCTCCACAACCATCACCTTTAGGAGGGCTTGCTTGAGCGATGCAGTTTGAGCTGCCATCAGGACACTTTAAACGAACGTGGAAGTGGGAATGATGCCCCCACCAAGGCCTGATTTTTCCTAACCAAGCTCTCTCATTGGCATCAGAGCTTTCTTGGTCACAAAGAGTTTGTTTAATAACAGGATGGACGAAGATACGTACCACTTTTTGGTCTTTGGCTGCATAGCGAATCACTTGAAAATGGTCATCGGTCCAATTTGATTTACGCAGTTTGTAATTAGTAAGGTCGACAACGCTTATTGGCTTAGGAACAGCGAGTTCATTTTCGGAAAATCTCTCATCAGTGAGCCTTAACCATATATCAATATCCAAGCCAGTCTGGTGGCTTGAATGACCAGATGAGAAACGTCCCCCTCTAGGTAGCGAAATATCGCCAACTAATAAGTTAGTGTTGAGTTGTTCGCTTGTAATGACACCTAACCTTTCAATAAACTGAATAGCCTCGGCATGGCCATAATAGCGCTCTCTCTGAGGGCGGATCACCTGATAACCTTGCCCATTAATTGGCAAAGCTTGCGCCCCGTCAAGACAACCATTAGCGTAACTACCTATGGATGAGGTTGAATTTCTTGTTGGGCTTTTCTCTTTTTCCCACGAGGTTGCTGATACAACAAACGAACAAAAGATAAGAGCCAATGTACAAAATAACCTCATAACAATTCCAAATAAACGATCACTGTTTTTATACTAGTCGTCATTAGGGAATTGGTGTATGTCGAGAGTGATATTTTTGGGATAGCTTGAGAGTTATCTCCTGACTTTAGATATTTAAGTGAAAAAGCTTCACTATTCCTAGCGAATCTTCTCAATCTGTAGCGATATTATCGTAGTCGAAGACAAAAACTCACAGCCCTGAAACGACGAAAGCCTAGTCATAAGACTAGGCTTTCTAATAAATGGCGGAACGGCTGGGGATTGCAGGCACCGGGACTCGTTGGTCGCAGACCAAAACACTAGACATGAAAAAGCCCTAACATTTCTGTTAGGGCTTTGTCTAATAAGTGGCGGAGTGGACGGGACTCGAACCCGCGACCCCCGGCGTGACAGG